>NZ_CP031243.1:0-300000 GCF_003352385.1 Haemophilus haemolyticus
AACCAATCTTGCTCACGGCCCTGATCAAGCATTAATTGCAAACATCCCACGCCTAAGACAAGTAAAACTAAACCGACTTTATCAATAGGTTGATGAACAATTTCACTTTCTCTGCTACCCAAAATCTTCCAACTGATTAGCACAACTAGTAAACCAATCGGAACATTGATAAAGAAAATCCATCCCCAGTGGATATTATCACTAATCCATCCGCCTAAAATTGGGCCAAAAATAGGCGCAACCACAATAGTCATTGACCAAAATGCCAATGCCATTCCGCGTTTTTCTGGCGGATAATTATTTAATAATAAACTTTGCGAAAGAGGGATCACGGGGCCTGCGACAGCACCTTGAATGACACGAAAAATAATTAATGCCTCAAGACTATCTGCAATCCCACAGAGCCAAGAAGAGACAACGAATAAAAAAGTTGAGACTAAAAATAACCGCACTTCGCCAAAACGTTTTGCTAACCAACCTGTTATTGGAATAGAAATCGCATTTGCCACACCAAAAGAAGTAATTACCCATGTACCTTGACTAAAAGATGCGCCAAGATCACCCGCTATAGTAGGAATCGCCACATTTGCTATCGTAGAATCTAATACCTGCATAAAGGTAGCGAGAGATAAAGCCAGCGTTAATAAAATCAGCGCACCACCTTGAATAGGTGGAAATTTTTTTGCGGAATTGTCCATAACGCCGCCTTAATGGCTGTTTTGCTGAATGATAGATTCAATCAAATCTTCTACCGCACTTTCATCATATTTGAGTGTATCAGTAGCAAATAAAGTTTTCGGTTCTGATTTTTCTCGCAACATTGGACCAGATGAATCTGCAATTCTTACTTTTGCCGTTGCAGAAAGACCAATTCGTAATGGCGTTTCAGAAAATTGTTGTGGATCTAATTTAATTCGCACAGGCACTCGTTGCACTACTTTAATCCAGTTACCCGTAGCATTTTGTGAAGGTAAAAGAGAAAATGCATTACCAGTCCCCATTTCAATGCCATTTATCACGCCATCAAATTCTTTATTTTTACCGTATAAATCAAAATGAATTTTCACTGGCTGAGCAATCCGCATATTCGTTAATTGGGTTTCTTTGAAGTTAGCTTCTAGCCACATTTGTTCATTAGATACCACCGCCATTAACGCGCCACCCACTGAAACGGCTTGCCCAACTTGAGCATTACGACGCGCCACATAGCCATCAATTGGACTTCTAATTTTTGTACGTTGTAAATTTAACCAAGCCTGCTTGAGTGAACTCATTGCGTTCTGTATTTGCGGTTGTTGACGTAATGGAACGTTACTCAATAAAGCCTGATTAGCAGCTAATTGGTTTCTAGAGGAATTTAAATTTGCTTTGGAAAGCTCAACGGCTTCTTTTGCATGTTGGAAAGATTCTTTATCAATTGCACCCATTTTTTCAAGTTGAACTCGGCGTGCCAAATTTCCTTGTGCTTGAGCTAAAGAAATTTCATTGGCGTGCACTGCTGATTGTAATTGCTGCACAGTAAAACCTAGCTGTTCTACCTGACGCACAGCATTGGCGAGATTGCTTTTTGCCTGTTCGAAACTAAGTTTCGCATTCGTATCATCCAATTCAACTAGAATATCACCTGCATGGACTTTATCCATATTGTCCGCATTAATCTTCGCTACATTACCCGCAACTTGTGATGACACCATTACTTGATTTCCACCCACATAAGCATCTTCTGTTTCTTCAAAATCCTTCAAGAAGAAAAACCAATACAAAGCACAAGCAATACCAATAATAAGCAGGACAAGAATAAAAATGCTTAAGCCTTTTTTACGGTTAGTTTTATTTGATACAGATTTATTTGATGGGTTTTCAATTGCAGTTTGCGTCATAATGCCTTCCCTAAGCTGGGATAATGTTTAAAAATGAGATATTTGAGATAACCTTTAAAACTATCAAAAATAAAAAATGAAGGGTCATTATGAAACTTTAAAAAGGGGAACTCAAGGGAAATCATCTCTTTATTTTCTAGATTAATGAATGCTCCAAAGATATGGTCTCATTAATTTGATTTATTTTCGTGTAAGAATCAAAGATCGACAATCATAGCGATTTTGTTCATCCGCCTCACGATATTCATCAAATTCAATTTTCCACTCATCCCAATTCAATTGAGGGAAAAAAGTATCACCATCTAGTTCTGCCTGAATTTGAGTAAAATATAACTTATCTGCTTGTGGCAAATATTGTTTGAATAACTCTCCCCCACCAATCAACATAATTTCATCAAAATCTCTGACAAAATCGACCGCTCTTTCAAGGCTATCTTTCCATACCACACCTTCGTGTTCAAAAGGCTGACGAGAAAGTACGATATTCGTCCGTTTAGGTAGCGGACGACCAATACTTTCAAACGTTTTACGCCCCATGATGACCGGTTTGCCAGTAGTGTTCTGACGAAACCATGCTAAATCTGCGGGCAAGTGCCAAGGCATTTGGTTATCTTTACCAATCACGCTATTTAATGTCGTCGCCACAATTAAACTAAATGTCATAAATCCCCCCTAAAATTTGACGTTACTATACCTGATATTAGGTGATTTTTCAATGTCATAAATCCCCCCTAAAATTTGACGTTACTATACCTGATATTAGGTGATTTTTCATTGATTTAGTGATAACGTTAATGCCGATTTTAAGAACTTTGGAAACGACTATGAACAAAAAAACAATCGTAGTGAAATTTGGTACAAGTACCCTAACACAGGGTTCACCAAAACTGAATTCACCGCACATGATGGAAATCGTTCGTCAAATTGCAAAACTGCATAATGATGGATTTCGTATAGTGATCGTTACTTCTGGCGCTATTGCAGCGGGTCGCCATTATCTGAATCATCCTCAATTACCCCCCACAATTGCCTCAAAGCAACTACTTGCAGCGGTTGGTCAAAGCCAATTAATTCAGGCTTGGGAAAAATTATTTGCTATTTATGATATTCATATCGGACAACTTTTATTAACTCGTGCCGATATTGAAGATCGCGAACGTTTTTTAAATGCGCGAGATACTTTACACGCACTTTTAGATAACCACATTATTCCTGTGATTAATGAAAATGATGCGGTGGCGACCGCAGAAATTAAAGTTGGCGATAATGACAATTTATCTGCATTAGTCGCAATTCTTGTTCAAGCAGAACAACTTTATTTATTGACTGATCAACAAGGTTTATTTGATAGTGATCCGCGTAAAAATCCTGAAGCAAAATTAATTCCAGTTGTAGAACAAATCACTGATCATATTCGCTCAATCGCTGGTGGCAGTGGTACTAATCTTGGCACAGGTGGAATGATGACCAAAATCATTGCTGCCGATGTTGCCACTCGCTCTGGAATTGAAACCATTATTGCACCGGGTAATCGCCCAAATGTGATCGCTGATCTTGCTTATGAACAAAATATTGGTACAAAATTTATTGCTCACCAATCTGATCGATTAGAAAGTCGCAAACAATGGCTTTTCGCTGCGCCATCTGCAGGCATCATCACTGTTGATGAAGGAGCGCAAAACGCTATTCTTGAACAAAATAAATCCTTATTACCAGCTGGCATTGTTAACGTGGAAGGACGTTTTTCGCGTGGTGAAGTAATCAAAATACGCACTCAATCGGGTAAAGACATTGCGCTAGGTATGCCACGCTATAATAGCGATGCTCTACAATTAATTAAGGGCAGAAAATCAGCAGACATTGAGAATGTTTTAGGCTATGAATATGGCGCGGTGGCAATGCATCGTGATGACATGATTATTTTGTAATAATCCTTAATGAAAAAATCCCAACTAATTGCACCGCACTTTTAGTTGGGATTTTTTTATTTCAATGATAGAGATTTAAAGTATCGAGATAATTCAACAACCTTAGATTAACATTACATACCAATCACAACACAATCTGCCACACTTTTGGCTTTACTTTGAGCCTGCACTGCTGCATCTCGACTAGCAAAACTACCTACACGAACACGGTTCCACTCGCCATTCACTTGTACTTGTGCATTTAACCCAGTCATTGATAAGCGTCCTTGCAAATTTTCAGCTTGCGCTCTATTTTTGAAAGCACCACACTGTAAACCGAATTTTTTACCACCGTTCAAATTATCTGTAGTTTTAGGTTGCTCAACTTTTTTAGCAGTATCAATTTTAGGCTGTTCTTGTTTTTGTGTAGATTCAGGTTTTACGGTTTCTGCTTTTACTGGTTCAGACTTTTTCGCTTGCTCTACTTTTTGTGCTGCTTGTACTTGTTGATCTTTCGCCGTTTCTACCGCACGTTGTTGCTCCGCTAATTTACGAGCTTCCTCCGCAGCTTGTTGTTCTTTTTCCATTTGAACTAGAACTTGGCGTTGTTCTTCGGTTAAGCGCATATTTTGCTCCACGCTTGTAGGTTTATTATCAACAGGAACAGTTCGAGTTTCTAACGCCTTGATATAACTCCAAACTTCCTCTGGGCGATTAGGTAAGACACTTTTAGGTTGCGTTTTTTCTTGTTGTGTAGCAACCTGTTGCACTACAGCTTCGCTATTTTTATTTTTCAACAAATAAAGCCCTACGCCAAAAGCCAACACAATGACTAAAGCGAGGATGATCAGAATATTCTTATTCTTTTTTGTTTTTTTCTTATTATTTGAACCGCGACGTGCGGCAAAATCTCGGTGAGCCACAATAAATTCCTAAATTTTAAGTAATATTTTAGTAATTCAACAAAACTTGCTAAGTTTACTGAAAAATAGGCTTTAAATAAAGACTAACATCAATAGATTATCGTGTATAAACACAAAATAAAAATACCGCACTTATTAGCTAAGCGCGGTATTTTTTCACAATATTTTGAAAAAATTATTTCTCGTCTTTGAATCCTGACTCAACGCCACTCATATCTGGTAGTTGGTGTGCAATACCTTTGTGACAGTCGATACAAGTTTTACCTTCAGTCTTCATTTTTTCATGCATACGTGCAGCCACAGAACGTTGATCGTTGAAGTTCATACGATCTACTTTATGACAGTTACGGCATTCTTTAGAATCGTTAGCTTTCATACGAGCCCATTCGTTTTCAGCCATTTCTAAACGATGTGCGTTGAATTTTTCTAAGGTATCCACTTTTCCAGTATAGTGAGCAAATACTTCCTTCGCCGCAACAATTTTACGTTTCATTTTTGCACCAAATTCGTGTGGTACGTGACAATCTGGACAACTTGCCCCCACACCAGTACGAGTTTGATAATGCACGCTATGCAAATATTCTGGATAAGCATCTTGGGTATGGCAGCTCGCACAGAACTGCTCAGTGTTAGTTTTCTCTAGACCATAGTTAAAACCCACCCAAGAAAGGATACCGCCAATAGCCGATAAGATAATAATCGTACCTATCGCCATACGGCTTGGTTTTCTAAACCATTGCCAGAAACGCTTTAAGATATTTGGTTTTTTCTCAGACATATAGACCTCTTAAATTAGTTTCCGTAACCTTTCATCGGTTTGAAATCATTTGGAACAATCGGATCTACGTTTGATTGAGAAACGTGACATTGTAAACAGAAATAACGACGTGGTGATGAGCTTGAACCCACTTTACCATCACGATCCATAAAGTGAGTTGGGCTGATTCGAGTTGCACCACTCAAACGAGAATTTTCTGGGCTGTGACAATTTAAACATTGGTTCGCATTTTTTGTCACTTGATAATTTGCAACACTATGTGGAACCATTGGAGGCTGGTTTACATAGTTTAATGCTGGTAATTCACTTTGACGCGGTGCATTATGAAATGCTGGAGCAATATTTTCTGCCGCTTGAGTTAAATCTTTTCCCACTGCTGGTGCATCAGATGCCATCAGTGAGCCAGCAAAAAGTGCGGTAAATAATCCCGCTAAAATTTTAGATACCTGTTTAGTCATATTAATCACTCCCCTGAATGATCGAATCTGGTCGAAAATTTAAAAACTTTTTCAGCGCAAACGTCAATACAACGTCCGCAGCTGATGCAATCTTTGGAAAGCACAAGTAGGCTTTCATCTTTTTTTCCATGTAAAGGTGAACGTAACACTTGGGCTTCGGGACAAACATTGTAACAATCCATACAATTATCGCATTTTGCACGATCAATCACTTTGATACGGATTAAACTTTTTGCACCAATCACACCATAAGCAGCACCAATTGGGCAAAGGTGTCCACACCAACCATGTTCTACAATCAATAAATCAAAAAGAAAAATAACAAGTAATAGCCAGCCTGTTGCACCAAAACCAAATATAAAGGCACGACCAAGAGCAGCCACTGGATTAACCCACTCCCAAAGCAACATTCCGCTTACGCAACTGCCTAGTAAAATAAGCGCAAGGATACCATAACGTAAACCGCGCGAAATTTTTGCTGTTTGGCGAATCCCTAGTTTACGGCGTAGCCATGCTGCACAGTCAGTCACAACATTTAGCGGACATACCCAACCACAAAATACTTTACTACCAAGCACTGCGTAAAATAACACAATAATTGCTGCACCAATCAAGGTGAGAGCATCAGGTAAATGTCTTGCAGCCAAGCTTTCTGCTGTAATTAAAGGGTCGCTTAATGGAATAGTATCGAGCAATAAGCTTCCACTATAATTGCCTTTTAAAATCCACACGCCAAAATAAGGACCACTTAAAAACATCGCAAGAATGCTAAGCTGGCTTAGTCGGCGCCAAAACAAAAAGCGGTTTGCATACCACCAGCCCCATTTTTCTCGCGACTCTTTACCTGCAAATTTTGGTGTATTTGCCATTATTTGCCACTCCCTAAAATAGGTGCAAGCACGGGTTCTGCCGGTTCAGGAATTACAGTTGTTCCTTCTGGCGTTCGAGTTGGCAACGAAATCATATCTTTAGGCGCAAGAGAATGGCCAGCTTTCGCTTTTTCTTCCCAGCCCAAACGATAATGTTTACCTAACATACCTTTTGCAAGATCCATTGGTAAAACCTTAATCGCAGCTTCTTCTAACACACAAGCTTGCTCACATTTCCCACATCCGGTACAGGCATCAGAATGTACTGTTGGAATAAATAACGCATGCTTATCAGAACGTTGATTATGTTGTTTTTCCAATGTAATCGCTTTATCGATTAATGGACAAACCCGATAACAAACATCACAACGTAACCCTTGCCAGTTCAAGCACGTTTCATGGTCTAACAGTACTGACAGCCCCATACGCGACTCATTAATATCTGTCGCATTGCGATCAAGCGCCCCTGTTGGGCAAGCATGAGCACAAGGAATGTCAGGGCACATTTCGCAAGGTTTATCACGCGCAATAAAATACGGTGTTCCCGCTTCTACTGGCGATAATAAAGATGCTAAATGTAGCATGTCATAAGGACAGGCTTGAACACATTGTCCACAACGAATACAAGCGGCAGAAAACGCTTTCGCATCTTGCAAAGCAAACGGTGGGCGTAATGGCACACCTTCGCGAGCAAGACTTTGATTTTGCTGCAATCCCAACAAAATCCCAACTCCAGCTAAACCACCCGCAGTACGGGTTGCTTCTTTGAGAAATTTTCTACGTTCAGGATTGAGAGCTGGTTTCTTCATTTTCTTTTTAGATTTTAACCGCACTTTCATCTTCCTCTTTTATTGATAGGGGAAAATAAAGTGCGGTTGATTTTTACATGGTTTTTACGCAGCCTTTTCCACTTTTACCGCACATTTTTTGAAGTCGGTTTCTTTTGAAATTGGGTCTGTCGCATCTAGCGTTAAGCTATTTGCAAGCTGACCAGCATCAAAGAAAGTAGTAAATACTAAGCCACGAGGTGGTTTATTACGTCCGCGAGTATCTAAATAAGAAATCATTTCTCCTCGACGGGATGAAATCTTAATTTTATCGCCATGGCGTAAACCACGAGCTTCAGCATCTAATGGGTGCATCCAAACAAGGTTGTTCGGCATAGCACGGTGTAATTCAGGCACACGACGAGTCATAGTACCAGTATGCCAATGCTCTAGAACACGACCAGTAGATAACCACAAGTCATATTCTTTATCTGGAGACTCAGCAGGTGGCTCATAAGGTACCGCAAGAATAATCGCTTTCTTGTCTGGATAACCGTAGAATGCCACACCTTCACCTTCTTTAACGTACGGATCGTAGCCTTCACGGTAACGCCATAAGGTTTCTTTACCTTCGACAACCGGCCAGCGTAAACCACGCGCTTTGTGATACATATCAAATGGAGCCAAGTCATGACCATGACCGCGACCAAATTCAGCATATTCTTCAAATAAACCTTTGTGTACATAGTAACCAAAGTGTTCTGATTCGTCGTTTAATTGGCCTTCAGCAAGTTCGCTTAACGGGAATTTATCTACTTGACCATTTCTGAAGAGAACATCATATAAAGTTTTACCTCTATATTCAGGCATTTGTGCAAGTAATTCTTCTGTCCACATTTCATCAGTCGTGAAGTATTTTGCAAACTCCATTAATTGCCATAAGTCTGATTTTGCTTCACCTGGTGCTTTTACTTGTTGACGCCAGAATTGAGTACGACGTTCCGCATTACCGTAAGCACCTTCTTTTTCTACCCACATTGCAGTTGGAAGAATTAAGTCAGCAGAAAGTGCGGATACAGTTGGGTAAGGATCGGATACAACAACAAAGTTACCTTCTTTACGCCAGCCTGGTAAACGATCTTGATTAATGTTTGGACCAGCTTGCATATTGTTGTTACACATTTGCCATAGCACATTCATTTTGCCATCGTTCATTGCACGGTCTTGTGCAATTGTGTGCAAACCAACTTTTTCAGAAACCGTACCTTTTGGTAATTTCCAAATACGTTCCGCTGTTTCACGGTGTTTAGGATTCGTTACTACTAAGTCTGCTGGTAAACGATGAGGGAATGAACCTACTTCACGCGCAGTACCACAAGCAGACGGCTGACCAGTTAATGAGAATGGTCCACAACCTGGAATTGAGATTTTTCCAGTTAATAAGTGGATGTTATAAATTAAGTGATTTACCCACACACCACGAGTGTGTTGGTTGAAGCCCATTGTCCAGAAAGATACCACTTTTTTATTTGGATCAGCATAAAGTTTCGCTAAAGTTTCAAGTTGTACTTTATCTAGACCTGACATTTGAGATACTTTTTCAACCGTATATTCGGATACAAGTTGCTTTAATTCTTCAAAAGAAGAATCGTGCATTTTCCCAGCTGTTTTACGATTCGTGTCTTTTTCTAACGGATGCTCTGGACGCAAACCATAACCAATATTCGTTTCACCACGTTTAAATTTAGTGTGCTTATTCACAAAATCCCAATTAATCGCATTATTTTGAATGAGATAATTGATGATATAGTTCATAATCGCCAAATCGGTTTGTGGTGTAAATACCAAACCGTGATCGGCAAGTTCAAAGCTACGATGCTCGTAAGTAGAAAGTACAGTTACACGAACATCAGGATTAGAAATACGGCGATCAGTAATACGCGACCACAAAATTGGGTGCATTTCCGCCATATTTGAGCCCCAAAGAACAAAAGCATCTGCATGTTCAATGTCGTTATAACACCCCATAGGTTCATCCATACCGAAGGTACGCATAAACGCAACTGCCGCCGACGCCATACAGTGACGCGCATTCGGGTCTACGTTGTTAGAACGGAAACCAGCTTTCCAAAGTTTGTTCTTCGCATATCCTTCCCAAATGGTAGACTGACCGGAACTGAACATACCTACTGCATTTTGACCGTTCTTTTTGAAAGCTTCTTTGAATTTTTCAGCCATTGTTTTGAACGCGAAATCCCAAGAAACAGGCGCAAAATCTCCGTTCTTATCGAATTTACCGTTTGTCATACGAAGCATTGGCTGTGTTAAACGGTCTTTACCGTACATAATTTTCGGTAAGAAGTAACCTTTAATACAGTTTAAACCACGGTTTACTTCTGCATCTGGATCACCTTGAGATGCAACAACACGTCCATCTTTAGTACCAACTAATACTGCACAACCGGTACCACAGAAACGACATACTGCTTTATCCCATTTAATTTCGGATTCAGCCGCAACCACATTTTTGACTGGGATGGTTAGCCCCGCAGCCGTTGCCGCAGCTACAGCTGCGTTGGCTTTCATAAAGTCTCGACGACTTAAACTCATCGCGTTTCCCCCACGTTAAACGTTTGATTTTAAATTTATTTCTTCTGCTCGTCTTGCTCGTGATACACCAATGACACATTAATAACACCATCAATGTCTTTCACGCTTTCCATCTTTTCAAGCAAGATATGTTGATCATGCGATTGCATCACTACGACCATCTTTCCAAATTTTTCATCAAAAGTTGGAATTTCAGTGTGCTCAATCGCTAAAAGTGCGGTTCGAATTGCCGCAAATTTTTCCGGATTACCTTGAACAATTAGCCCAACAACATGCCAATCTTTTGCACTTTCCGGAGATAAATTTGTATTACTCATTTTGTTTTAGATAACTAATTTTAATCGCATTCACCGGACACCCCTGTAAACAAGCCCCACAGCCGTTACAAACATCCGTATTCACTAAAGGCTGTGCCACTCCACCCATTTGCAGATGAAAACTAATTGCTCTCATCGAGCAACTGTCTTGGCAAGAACGACACTCAATGCGATGTTGGCTTAAACAAGCCATGCCAATTTCGATTTTGTGTAACCACGGCTTTTCATCGCGAGAATGAAAAATAGGTTGTTTACACACATCTACACATTTTCCACAAAAAGTACATTCGCCATTATCAAAACGAACTTCAGGAAAGCCTCCATCGCCTTTCACCAAAATATTGGTTTCACAAACAGAAAGACAATCGCCACAGCGCGTACATTGCTCCACAAAAATAGAATTTTCTACAGCCCAAGGTGGGCGAACTCCATCAAAGCCTTGTTTTTGCTCATTTTCTGAATGTAAAGACGTTAAGAATTTACCTCGTAAAAACTGTCTGCGGGGTAAGTTTTCAACGGTCATCGAGCGTGCCTTTTGTGAATAAATAAACAAATGCTTTTTTAAGGCGTAGAATTATGCGACGCAACAGTTACAATATGAACCACCCAAAATGGGTAGATCGTTAAATTATTGAGCTTTATTTGTGATAGATCAAAAAATCTAAAGTGCGGTGAATTTCGCTAATATTTTTAATAAAACAGCACAGCAATTTATGCCATGCTGTTTTTAAATCAAATTACTCTGCTTTTGCTGGATATTCCCACCAAATATCAAATAATTCACTTACTTCAATTTGTTGCAAACCATTGGTTTCTAACCATTTTTTCACAGTTTCACGATGGCTTTCATCACATTTACCAATTTTTTCTAGGCAAACTAAACCTTCCCAATGTAAATACCCGCTACCTTCATAAGCTAAACCATTTGGTTGAATCACTTCGTTAATAAAACGATCAACAATTTCATCTACTGTTTCAATCGCAGTACCTTCTGCAAATTGGAAATTTACAAGAAAACCAAGTTCTTGGAATTCAGCAAGGTGAAGTTTTTTGCGTTGGCGTTGATTGTAAGATTTAGACATGGTATTTCTCCTATTAAGGTTATATTTAAACGCGTATTCTATATTAAATTCGTGAATTTGGCATCGGATTTCCCCAACATCAATCTTCACCCAAAAGTTAATTTGCCCAAAATAGGCTTATTTCTTCACAAAATATAAATCCCAAACACCGTGTCCAAGTCTGTGACCTCTGGCTTCAAATTTAGTTAAAGGTCTAAAATCTGGTCTTGGAATATAATCGCCATTTTTCGAGGTATTCACTAAATCGGTGTTTGCGCTTAATACTTCTAGCATTTGCTCAGCATAATTTTCCCAGTCTGTTGCCATATGGATAAAACCATTTTCACCTAATTTTTGTACAACTTGTGTCACAAAGTGCGGTTGAACAATACGGCGTTTATGATGTTTTGCTTTATGCCAAGGATCGGGGAAAAATAATTGCAAACCGCCAAGCGCATCATCAGCAATACTGTCACGTAAAATTTCCGTGGCATCATGACAAATCACGCGTAAATTCGTTACGCCTTTTTCCACTGCATAAGCAATACAAGCACCAACGCCAGGAGTATGAACTTCAATGCCCAGGTAATTTTTGTCGGGATTAGCAAAAGCCATATCCACGAGCGACTTCCCCATTCCAAAGCCAATTTCTAATACAACTGGATTATCGTTACCATAAATCTTCGCAAAATCAAAAGTTTCCGTTTGATAATCTAAACCCAGTGTTCCCCAGTTATCATTCATCATGTTTTTCTGAAATTCGCTCAAACGACCAGTGCGGAGCACAAAACTACGGACTTTGCGTTTATAGCGGCCATCTTCGGTAAATTCTGCGGTTTCAACGGTTTTACGTTTTTGATCAGCAAAAGTTTGTGTCATAAAAATCTTGTTCGTAAAAAAATTGGCGGCGATTATACCAATTTTTCTCGTATAATAGGGCAAATTTTTTCCCAAGGTTGATTATGAAAATTGTCCGAGTGGCACTGGCTGTGCCGCTTCCTCGTTTATTTGATTATCTCTTCCCCGATGATGTTTCATTACAAATCGGCACACGTGTTCTTGTGCCTTTTGGTACGCAAAAACGCGTCGCCATTGTGGCTGATTTCCCGACAAAATCAGACGTGCCAGAAGATAAGCTCAAAACCATTCTTCAACCATTGGATTTAGCACCGCTCTTCACCCCAATTTATTGGGATTGGCTTCATTGGGCAGCAAATTATTATCAAGCGGGATTAGGCGATGTGTTATTTCAAGCCTTGCCTGTGAAATTACGTAACGGCGAAAGTGCGGTAAAAAATGACCGCACTTTTTGGCGAATTACAGATGCAGGAAAAAATGCCCTTGAACAAGGCGAATTAAAACGCTCGAAAAAGCAAGCTGAAGCCCTACAATGCTTATCTGAAACTGATCTTGAAAAAGGCAATAATGATTTTTCTTCTGCGATTTGGTCAGCTTTAAAAGCCAAAGGGTTTATTGAGGAAATTACTCTCCAAACAAAACCCCTAAGCTGGCAACAAAGCTTAGGCGATAACCCAATTATCAATACTGAAAATCGTTTAACCTTAAATAAGCAGCAAGCCTTAGCTTTCAGTCAATTGCGTTTTCATTCTGGTTTCAATGTATGGCTGCTCGATGGGGTGACGGGTTCAGGCAAAACAGAAATTTATCTGCAATATATTGAAGAAATTTTAAAATCGGGTAAGCAAGTATTAGTGCTTGTACCCGAAATCGGGCTAACACCTCAAACGGTGCACCGTTTTAAAGCACGTTTTAATGTAGAAATTGATGTGCTGCATTCTAATTTAACCGATATACAACGGCTTTATGTATGGGATCGTGCTCGTTCTGGACAAAGTGCCATTGTGATTGGCACGAGATCGGCATTGTTCACACAATTTTCTAATCTTGGTGCAATTATTTTAGACGAAGAACACGACGCGTCTTACAAACAGCAAGACAGTTGGCGTTATCACGCGCGAGACTTGGCGATTGTACTTGCTCAAAAACTAAATATTGCCGTATTAATGGGCTCCGCCACGCCAAGTTTAGAAAGTATTAATAATGTACAAAACGGCAAATACCAACATTTAGTTTTATCAAAAAGAGCGGGAAATTCTACCGCACTTCGTCATTTCGTTATTGATTTGAAAAATCAACACATACAAAATGGGCTTTCAAAACCCTTATTGGAACGGATGAAAGCTCACCTCGAAAAAGGCAATCAAGTGTTGCTTTTCTTAAATCGTCGTGGCTTTGCGCCCATATTGCTTTGTCACGAATGTGGTTGGATTGCACAATGCCCTCATTGTGAAAAACCTTATACCTATCATCAGCATCAAAATGTATTGCGTTGTCATCATTGCGGTGCACAGAAAACTATTCCTCGTCAATGTGGCGATTGTGGTTCTACCCATTTAGTTACCACAGGTCTCGGCACAGAACAATTAGAAGAAACCTTGAAAATGCTATTTCCTAATTATTCTGTGGCTCGAATCGACCGCGATAGCACTGCGCGTAAAGGAAAATTGGAAGGTTATTTAGAAGATATTCAACAAGGCAAAAGTCAAATTTTGATTGGCACACAAATGCTGGCGAAAGGACATCATTTTCCGAATGTTACCCTCGTTGCCTTAGTGAATGTAGATAGCGCATTATTTTCACTGGATTTTCGTGCAGAAGAACGTTTAGCTCAACTTTATATTCAAGTTGCTGGACGAGCTGGACGTGCCGATAAACAAGGCGAAGTCGTGCTACAAACACATTATCCTGATCACCCTTTGCTTACCACGTTATTAGCGAATGGCTACCAAGCTTTTGCAAAAGAAACCTTACAATTACGCCATTCAATGGGATTGCCACCTTTCACTTTTCAGGCATTATTTAAAGCACAGGCTCGCCATTCTGAGCTTGCAGAAAATTGCTTAAGCCAGGTTGCAGATTTTTTTCAATCGAAGCAAATCACGGGATTACAAATGCTTGGCCCAATGCCTGCACCGTTCAGCAAAAAAGCAGGGCAATATCGCTGGCAGTTATTATTGCAGCATCCTTCAAGAATGACGTTGCAAAAAGCATTAAGAGAATATCAACAAGCCGAAATTGAAAAAAACAGCCAAGTGCGGTTAATTTTGGACGTCGATCCGCAAGACTTATCATAAAAAATGCGGTGAAAATTCACCGCACTTTCTCTATAAAATCTATTTGAAATCCTCGACATCCCCCAATAGACAAGCATATTTTGCCGTATTGGGACTGGACTCCAAGGCAATTTTTAATGCCATCGTCAGAGGAACAGACAGTAGCATTCCCACTGTTCCAAGTAACCATCCCCAAAACAATAATGAAAGGAACACCACTAACGTTGAAAGCCCTAATCGTTGGCCCATCATTTTAGGCTCAATAATGTTACCGACAACCATATTGATCGCAATAACACCGATTGCCACACCAAAGCCAATTCCAAAACCGTTCAGTAATAAGGCTTGAACAATAATCGGAATAGCCGCGATGATTGAACCAATATTCGGAATATAATTCAGCAAGAAACTCAAGGTTGCCCACAAAATGGCATATTGAACCCCACAAGCCTCTAACAAAATAAAAATACCAACGCCAGTAAGCAAACTCGTGATACTTTTAATGCCAAGATAACCAATTACGCCTTGTAAAACGCGGTCAATATGGCGTTCTTCTTTGGCGGCATCATGAGGGGTGGAACTAATCACCATAGCAAATTTATGTTTCATCGTTGGTGCTTCAGCAAGCATAAAAATCACGACCAACACCAAAACAAACACATTACTCACCACACCAGAGAAATTCAACAATACTCGGCTCACAAAATTCATAATGATGCTTGGGTCAAAATTTTCTTGGATGGTTTCACGCGAAAGCGTGAAAGGCAGATTGAAACCTTGCAACAATCCAGTTAAATCACTCACGCGTTGTGAAAGCAAAACTTTATATTGTGGAATTGATTGGGTAAATTCTCTTGCCGTGCTGTTAATCAGCCCGACTAAGAAGAAAAACACCAAAGAAATCAAGACGAAAAGCAAAGTAATGGCTAACCAATGAGGAATTCGGCGTTGCGTCATCGCCTTAATCATCGGTGAACAAATTATCGCGATAAATAGCGATAGCAAGAATGGCACCACAATTTCTGCCGCCAATGCTACGCCAGCTAAGATAATAATCACCGAAGCAATGCTAAGCAAAGTGCGGTGTAAATTTAAATTATTTTTCACTAAATCGCCTCCTCGTTTTCTTCGCCTGTGCGAATGCGGATCGCTCGCTCAACGTTATAAACAAAAATTTTGCCGTCACCAATTTTGCCTGTTTGTGCCGTTTCAATAATAGCTTCAATACATTGATCCACAAGCTCATCAGGAACCACTACTTCCAATTTCACTTTCGGCAAAAAATCCACCATATATTCCGCACCACGATAAAGTTCTGTATGACCTTTTTGACGACCAAATCCGCGTACTTCCGTGATTGTCATACCTGAAATACCAATATCTGAAAGGCTTTCTCGCACATCATCTAATTTAAAGGGTTTAATCATTGCTTCGATTTTTTTCATACTATTTCTCCAGATTTTCGCGTCTTGCAGATTTAGGACGGAAACTTTCAATGATTTCAGGCTTGGTATCAATATATAAGCCGTTAATCAGTTGCAAACAATAAGGCACCGCGCTGAAAATGCCTTTTACAAGCACATTTCCCTCTTTATCCTTCACACCTTCCAAGGTTTCTTTAATCGCTTTAGGCTGTCCCGGAAGATTTAAAATCAGGCTTTCCTTACGAATCACACCCACTTGGCGGGATAAAATTGCGGTAGGCACAAAATGCAAACTAACTTGGCGCATTTGTTCCCCAAAACCCGGCATTTCTCGATCCGCTACCGCAAGGGTGGCATCTGGCGTTACATCGCGTTTTACAGGCCCTGTTCCACCAGTTGTCAGCACTAAATGGCAACCTTGTTCATCCACCAGCTCTTTTAATGTTTGTTCAATAACTGGCTGCTCATCGGGGATTAATCTTGTTTCCAAATGGAAAGGATCGACAAGCGCTTGTTCTAACCAAGCTTGTAATTCTGGGATACCTTGATCTTGATATACACCTGCTGATGCGCGATCTGAAACAGACACCAGACCAATTTTTAAAAGTGCGGTCATATTTTTCCTTATTTTTATAAATAATCTTGACGTGATTGGATAAATCAAAAATGCGGTAAAAATTTACCGCACTTTTGAAGGACTAGAAGAATAAGATTCCGCCCCAAACGATACCGACAATACAAAGGGCAATAAATACCGATGCAGAACCTTGATCTTTCGCACGCCCTGAAAGTTCGTGGCGTTCTGTACCAATGCGATCAACTACAGCTTCCACCGCACTGTTTAAAAGTTCTAACGCCATCACAAGCAAAACAGAAGAAATCATCAAGATAATTTCAATTTTTGTTTCGCCCAAAAAGAACGCAAGAGGAATTAAAATGCAGGCTAAAAAACATTCGTGGCGAAAAGCCGTTTCATTTTTAAACGCACTTTTTAAGCCTTGTAATGAATATTTAGTGGAATTGATTAAATGGGTTAGCCCCGTTGTTTTATACATAAATTTTCCTATTTTTATAAACGCTTCGCCTCGATAACATCATCTAATTTTGCTAATCGAGCCAATATTTTACTTAAACTTTCAACATTATGGAGTTCAATTTCCATATCAATGGTAGCAAGCTGTTTTTTGGTATCAGCACGGCTTGACACCCCTAACACGCTAATTTTTTCATTTGCCAGAACCGTCGTAATATCACGTAATAAGCCATTGCGATCCCCTGCCACAATACGGATATTAATATGGAAACCACTTGCGTAATTTTCGCCCCAAATAGATTCCACAACTCGCTCTGGATGAGCTGTTTGTAAATCCAAGAACTGTTCACAATCCGCTCTGTGAATAGAAATACCACGCCCCATTGTGATATAACCAACAATCGCATCGCCCGGTATCGGCTGGCAGCAACGTGCAATATGGTGCATAAGATTGCCTACACCCTCCACAATTACATAGCCATTGTTCTTTTCAGATTTCTGCTGGGAATTTACCGCACTTTTGTTAGCAACATGACGTAAAATTTCTTGATCAGCCTCTTCAGCGGTCACTTTAATCAATTTACTTTGTAAGAAATTGATTAAGTTATTTAAACGAATATCGCCACTGCCAATGCCCGCATAAAGATCGTCCAAATTTTTCAAGTTATAGCGTGGTAACGCATAAGGCTCTATTTGCTTAATGCTTAAATTTAAACGCGCTAATTCATTATCGAGTAATTCTTTACCTGCTGGAATATTTTTATCGCGATCTTGTTTTTTAAACCACGCTTGGATTTTGGCGCGAGATTTTGCGGTGTGAGTAAATCCTAAATTTGGATTTAGCCAGTCACGGCTCGGATTCGGATTTTTCTGGGTAATAATATCGATTTGATCACCCATTTGTAGCTGATAGGTAAATGGCACAATACGTCCTGCCACTTTTGCCCCGATGCAACGATGACCAATTTCACTATGGATTGCATAAGCAAAATCTAATGGTGTAGATCCCGTTGGCAAATCCACCACTTCGCCTTTTGGCGTAAACACATATACACGGTCATCAAACACTTGACTGCGCAACTCTGCCATCACTTCGCCTGAATCCGTAATATCATCTTGCCAAGCTAGTAATTTGCGCAACCATGCAATTTTTTCTTCGTAGGCAGACATACTGCCTGTATTGCCTTCTTTATATTTCCAGTGGGCCGCCACACCTAACTCTGCATCATCATGCATTTGTTGGGTTCGAATTTGCACTTCAATTGGCTTTCCACCTTTACCTAAAACAACAGTATGAATAGATTGATAACCGTTCGGTTTCGGATTCGCGACATAATCGTCAAATTCTTTGGGTAAATGTTTAAATTGAGTATGAACAATCCCAAGTGCGGTATAACAATCTTGCAATTTTTGCACGATAATTCTGACCGCTCTTACATCATATAAACCGCTAAACTCAAGATGCTTTTTCTGCATTTTGCGCCAAATGCTATAAATATGTTTCGGACGACCATAGACTTCCACCTGCTCAATATTTTCGCGTAAATAACCGCTCAACTCACTGACGAAATCAGCAATGTAATGTTCACGATCAAGACGACGTTCCTGCAATAATTTAGCAATAGCGCGATATTGTTCAGGATGGAGATAACGGAAGCAGTAATCTTCTAACTCCCATTTCAACTGACCAATCCCAAGACGATTGGCAAGAGGGGCATAAATATAAGAACATTCTTTGGCGGCAAGGACTTTGTCCTCCTCTGCGCAACGATGCTCTGCATCACGCAAGAAAGTAATGCGTTCGGCAAGTTTAATGATTACGCAGCGGAAATCGTCCACCATCGCCAACAACATACGGCGAACATTATCCACTTGCAGTGCGTTAGCGGAATGACTGGCATTGAGTTGACGGATGTTATCCATCTCCAACACGCCTTTAAGCAATTTAGTGATTTTCGCACCAAATTTTTCTTTTAGGCTTTCCCAGTCTGTTAATTTATTTGCAACAACAGGAAACAACATTGCAGTAAGCAATGTTTCCGCATCCATATTAAGTTCATGCAAAATTTCTACCATTTCCACGCCGGACTGGAGCATTAAGGTAGCATTCTTCATTTCATCGGGATGGGTGCTCATTAAGTCACGTGCGTAATACCACGCATCGATCAAACTTTTTTCTGTTTGTCCTGCCAGTTTTAAGCCAGCGCACCATTGTTCAATCACAAAATCCTGCGGATTTAACAAATGAGAACCACGAACAGCAACCATAACACCCCCTTGTTGGTGAAGTGAAAAGCGACATCCTATCGCTCCGTTTTGAGTAGCTATTCTATCAGAATATCCTCGTTATTTTGTATTAAATTGCTGAATTAATAGAAGAGTAAACCTATCCCATTAAAAATTACAGTTTTTCTATGTTGATAATCTAAACAAATGGGTGGGCGGAGATGATAACAATGCGATTGATTCTATACCTTGTGCCAATAGTCCGCACCATATACGAGCCTTATCCCTAGCGAAAGCAAGTGGAATTGATGGATAGTTTCCAAAAGATTTTTTAATGCGTTTTTTGGTTGTTGGGTGAGTGTAAATGAATCGCCATATTTTGGCCCCAGTTGGTTTAACCAATAAATACAGATTATCCCTATCAGAAAATAGTTGCTCTTTATCGGTTGGTTTAATTCCATGAATATAAGAATCAGTGAATTTTTTTGAAAAGTCTCTAGCCATTGTTCAAACCCTAATAAATAAAAATTTACCGTTCTTCTGTTCCCTCGTTTTTGTTCCTTCATAAAGAGGGAACATTTAAGGGAACAATAAAAACGAACAATGACAAACAATGACAAACAATAAAAGACGAAAACAACAATGAAGTTAATGATAAGATGCTGTTTTTATGATGTTTTTTGACAGAAAAGACGTTATTTGACAGGCCAAATGGTCCCCTTGCCGGACCTGAACTAATAATATAACCAATTGATTTTATTAAATGACTTATTTTTTATTTTACTTTTATATAACTAAACGTATAACTAAAAAACAAAATCATCAAGCCATCAAGGAGAAAACAAGATTAAATATACCAGTATTGTATAGACACATTAATCAATAAAAAGGATTATTTCTATACTATAAAGAACATTCTTTTGCAGCAGATAGAAAAAAATACTTGAAACGTAACTTTCAGATTAGCTTTTTATAGTTAAGTTTTGTACTAATTGATACTTTGTCATTTAGTTATATTATTTTTTTTCCGATTTATAAAATTTATGCTCTTTATCCAAATAAACAATATAAAAAACTTCACCACGTAAAAAACCAACTATCCTAGGTTTCTGTCCTCCAACATTTCTTAAAACTCCCCATTTATCGCTATCTTCCATACAACCTTTCAATGACGGAGGTATGCTAAATTCATTAACAGATTTTGGGGGAAAATCATGATAGAGTTTTATTTTCTCATCACTAGACTGTAACTGTGTTATATCGTTAGATGTCACATGTTGTAATGTTTTTAACATATCCAATAATCTACCTTCATCATCCCAATTTTCTAAACTCTGCGCAGGATAATCATCAATATTTTGGAAATATAAAAAACTAACACTAATATATTTAGGAGACTTATTAATTAATGATTTAGGTATTCTATTTTCTATCCCTCGACCAGAGGATTTTAACTGACCCTTTCTCTTGGACATAAATTACTCTACCATTAATTTGTCAACGTCATTAATTGAATCAAATAAAGGAATTGCATCAAATTCTCCTTGTAAATAATCCTGGCTATAAGACTCTTTAATGATATTTTTGTATTCAGCTAATGAATACAACTGACTATCTTGCCCTATCAGGTCTTTATGAACAAACCAAATTTGATCTCGTCGAAATATACCTGTATCCATTAAATTAGTATCTTGTACATTTACTACTAGTTGTGCATTCTTACAATTTTTATGAAATATTTTAAAAATATGTTTTGAAAGCAATGTATGAAACTTAGAATCAAACTCATCAATAAACAATACATTCCCATGTTTTATAGAATCATACAACGGCCCAAGTAAGTGAAGTATTTTACGAGTACCTGATGATTCCAAAGATATAGGCATTTCTATAGATTTTTTGGAGTTACTAAGGTATTTTTTTATACCAACTCCCATACGACTTAATTGTATTGTTTTTTTAAATTCAATACCATCAGAATCAGTAAGGCTAATTTCTGGAGAAATTTCTTCTCTCTCCTTAATAACAATCCCTGAAATATTGAAGTCTTTTAATATTTTTAAAGCCCAAGTGTAAAACTCTTTATTCTCTTTAAGCAAATTAAATGTATATCCTTTAAAACTTTCATCATCAAGACCTGAAAGTATACGAATTTTGGAGAAAAACTTAATAACATTTGAACTGTGCTTCCCTTCAAAAACAGCCAAAACTGAAATAAAAGGTACTTTGGGTGCTGTTTTTTCCAATCTCCCTTTTCTATCATAATCTTTGTATAGTTTGACAAAGAGACTCGCCTCTTTAAAGCCACTCATGTTATATTCCACAGACTGCCCCTCACGAAAGAAAAGCATAGTTTCGCGATGTCTTGAGTAATACAGCCACTCCTCAAGTATTTCCCCATTATAGATAGATATTCCGTAACGATATTTTATATTGTTTTCAATAAATATAACTTCAAACTCAGATGGCTCTTTTTTATTATTCTCATCTAGCAAAAAAGGCGTGACATCATTTAAGAGATTCTTATCCAAAGAGCTATATGACGACATAACTATTTTCTTAAATAGTCCGACAGCCTTCATTAAGTTAGTTTTACCGCTAGCATTAGCACCATAGATAAGTACTGATTTGAGTAGTTTGTCATCCTGAGAAGTAATTACATTTCCAGATAAAATGTCATCTTTTTTGAGAGGAGATATTTCTAAAGATAAATTTTGTGCGTCTTTAAAAGAAAACACATTCTTAAATGAGAAACTAACTAACATAAAAAACACCTTAAACTTAAAAAACCCAAGAATTATACCATTTTTCTCTATAAGAAGAAGCTTTTTTAGAGGATTAAGTCTCATTTATTTAGAACAATGGTCAATTTTATAAATGTGACAAACTATAATTATCTCAAGAACCGTAATAAAGTCAGTATCGATGACTTTATGAGGGATAACCATTCACATCCGTACCTCAACTTGGTTTTAATAAGATACTTAATTTTTAGCTATTTTAAGTTAATCAAGCATTTCTCCCTTTCCATTTCTCTGTCTATACGAAATAACTTTCTCCACTCGCTTAAATAACGCTTTTCAAGGCGATTGCCCTTAATAATTCCTAATCTACAATCAAATCTTTTTAGTATGTATGGGATAGTTGCCATTACAATCATCTCATCACTTTTCTATTCTTCTTCAAGCCATAACTTGAATTGCTCTTTAAGTGATAAAGCATTATTTGCTTTGTTTACTCTTTTCATAGTAAGCCTCCTGTTGGTGGATAACATAGAGAACTTTAACAATCGATATTTTTCTGTCCAGAAAAGGCTATTAATTCCTCGATCTAGATCGCAAAAATAAAATATTTTTGGACAAAAATGTTAATTTTGCGGTTATGAAAATTGAGTTAAGTGGGCGGTCTTGATAAATAATTACTCTAGCGATTTATACCCCCTATCCTTGCTCTATAAAACGCCTAGAAAACTGTAATAGTGATAAGAAAGAGTTTGATGGCTGGTATTCAAAGCTTTTTCTCCTAACTTTTACCCTCCCCTTTACTCAATTTTTAATAACGTAATTAAAAACGGAGAAAACCTTATATTCTTAATATTGACAATTTAATAAAAAAACTATACTAAGATAGTCATAAGAATACTTTACATCAAAAAATATGGAGTAAAAAAATGGATAATATATTTGATCTTTTAACTAAATCTAAAGATACCGAAAAGGCATTTATCTTAGATTATGGGAAAAAGCAAGATGGAGAATATAAATATGAAAAAAATTTCACACATTATAAATGGAATAAAAAACGGTTTAATCAGCTATATGTAGGAGCATTTGTTCTTGGAAGAGTACCTAGTGGACAGAGCGAAGACAATAAATTTAGAATTGATACCGGAGGGATTATTACTCATATTTCGGAACCAGATAAGGAAGGATTCCTAGTTGCCACTATAGGAAATACTTTTAAAATTGACCCTCCAATCAAACAAGGTGATGATTTTATCGAAAATTTTGAATGGCAAAATAAAAGTAAAAAACAAAATAATTGGATGCATTTTTGGAGTCAGTATGGAATGAACATCATTTCATTCTTAGATTTCAGTAGACTGATAAAGCATTCAAACTGTATTCCTTTTAAGGATGATATGGTGTGGGAAGAATATATTAATCCTAGTGTTCTAAAAAAAATAGAAGATGAGTCTGGAGCTAATTTTCATGTGATATCAGAAGAAACAGAAATATCACAAAAAAAGAAAGAAACAAAATACTCAGGACGCGCACAAAAGTGTGATTTTGAAAAGATACAAAAAATAAAAAAAGAGATTGGTGATCTTGGGGAAAGGATTGTTTTTAATCTTCTAACTCAAGAAGCCAATAAAAAAGGTTGGAAAAAACCAGAACATTCTTCTAAGGATGAAGGTGATGGATTAGGTTTTGACATTCGTTACTGGAAGGATGATAAGGAAGTACATGTTGAAGTTAAAACAACACTAAGTAACTCCCCAGATCACTTCGAAATGACGCTTAATGAAATACGTGCCTCACACTATTATAATGAATATGAAGTCTATAGAGTGTATGACTTGGACGTAGACAAACAAGAATATAAGCTGAAGATATATAAGGGACCTATAGATGAGAACAAATTTGAACTAGAACCTAAAACATACATTGTATATCAAAAATAGATATAATCTGTTTTCGTTACTTTCGCAATTGGTTTCGAAATTTCGCAATTTGTTTCGCAAATTTATCCCTATCAATTTATTTATTATACATTTATTTAAATTTGGTTTGCTCAGAATTATTCCAAGCTGAACGCAACATAAATTTAAATTTCCTCAAGTATGATTTGGGAACTAAGTTGGTATGATTTTGTAACGTCATCGTTTAAATATTGAGCTAAAAATACCATTTTTTCTTTTTGGTGTTATGAAATCATACTTATTTTAGGGGTGTACTTGGTATGATTTCGTAACGTGTTTATATATCTGCCATATACTATGAAAAAACATTGTTGTTTGTTGGTGGAAAAATCATTTTTAAAGTATCAAATATAGGGTAAAAAAGACTAATAAAAAATTTTGGTCGAAAACAAGCTACTTCGCTAAACAATTACGCCATTTATGAGAGGCTGTTTTTGTTGGTCGTAAGTCATGAATATTTACGCCATTTCTAATAACCTCATCTACTGGCTCAATCGTTACCGCATAATAAGACAATCTACCCTTTCCACCTTGTCGGCTTTTCTCTATCCAGCCTTTTTCTTCAAGCTGTTTTAATGTTTTGCTTAATAGCTGTCGGCTAATATACAGCTCTTTATCCGCCCTGTTATACGGTAATGCTAAATAGCCATTATTTGAGCCGTTATACTCTCCGTAAAGATGTAGAAAAACTTTTGTTTCATTTCCACTTAAACTACGAAAATGAGGACTTCTTAAAACATCCTTGCCAAGCCCTACAAAAGGGCTTGTATCTCTTCTCGCTTTATTTCTTGCGTGGTTTACCATATAATTAACCCGTCAATTTTAATTTAATCTTGCCTATGCCCCGTGATGAAAGCATAGGCATTTTTTTCTAGTTAAATCGTTGTAAAATGTTTTGCGTTGCCAATTCATTGAAAGCTACTTCTCCCCTTAATTGAGCTTTCATATTGGCGAACTTAATCAAACGCTCTGCGGTTAATCGGTCAGGAATGCTATAACGGTAGTATTTGTTGTTACCGTCTGCTGTTTTCTCCCATTCCCGATGAAGTTTAATGTCGAGCTTATTCTCAAGTGAAGAGATATAGTTTCTTCCGCTAGTGAAGTTAAGTTGAAATACGCCCTCTCGTTCTGAAAAGCTACCACCATTTCTAAACGTGAAATTAATTAGTCTTTCTTCGTTCGTTAATTTAATCATTGTTTTATCCTCTATTAATTGAACTTGATTTCATCTGGCTCATCTGAAAAATGAACGTTAATCACTCTTGGGAGCTTGCTTAAATCTTCTTGAGAAGTAACTGCCTGTCTATCAAAGCCTAAGATTTTGGCTTGCCCCATTACTGATGATACTGCTACGCTAAAATTGCCTTTCTTCATTGACTCTTGGTAAATATCCTCCAGTTTGTCTAAAATATCGCTAATTCTTATGTCATGAGCCTTGCGGTGCTTGGCTTGTAACATATCTATTCTTGCCCTAATCTTGCTGTCCTCCATTAAATCAAACGCTCTACGGTTTATTGTTTCGGGTTTCATTCCGTCTGTGTCATAGGCTCTGCGATAAGCCTCTGAGGCCTTACCAGTTTCAACATGGTATAAACAGAAATTTTCTTATTTTATTGTTAATTCACTCATTTCTTTACTCTCCTAAGTTCACCAGCCCTATAATTTGCTGTTTTAATTCTTCAATATCCATTAATACTAAAGTTGCTTTCTCACTAATAAATCCTAATGCCTCCTCTAATTGGTAATGTGTTGCCTGTTTATCTAATATTTCATCAGCTATCTGATAAATACTTTCAATCATCGTCAAAATACCGCCTAGCGTTGCTGTATTTCGATTTTCTGTATTAACTTGAATTTGTATTGCTCATCATTAAAACCCTCCTGTGATCGTTATATTGAATATTTAGCCATTGATGTACTCTTGAATGTCAGCTAAACGCCAACGTGTAGAACGACCGCATTTTTTAGGTCGTGGGAAAATTCTGTCTTTAACGTGTTTATAGATAGTGGTGGTGGAAAAACCTGTGATATTTTTCACATCATCAAGGTTAAGAAGTTGTCTTGTTGAGATTTGTTGAGTAGTGTTTAATGTTTCCATTTTTGCGTTCTCCTGTGTTGAGTTTTGTTTTTGAACGCTATCTATTGTGTTGAAACATTAAAAATATGTCATCGCAACGAAAAAATACATCTGATTTTAAAGGTTTTTTTATGAAAATTAAAAACGCCCTAAAATGGGCGTTAGTAGATTATTGTTTTAGTCTTTTATTGGCATTGGAAAAATATTCTTCGATCGTTCGTTGTTTTAAGCCTTTTGTTGAAATATTTTCATTTTGGCGGTGCTCTAAAATCTTATCTATGATTTCACCTTGTGTCCATTTCTTGGCTCTACTACCTACTGTCTGTAAAACTTCGCCTAATAGATACATAGCATTATCAAGATCTAATTTGCTACTGGATTCTACATCACTATCTAAGCTAGCTAAAAATTCGTTTAAATGGTCTGTTTGAATCACAAAAAATGAACCATCAATTTCCCCTATTCCTGCGCAAGGATAATGAAATGTTTTTGTGGAAATTGGGCGATTCTTTATTTTCTCAAAAATATCTGCTTTTTCTTTGTCTGAGAGCTCTTCAGGTATAGACTCTATAAAATCTCTTTTTATTTCTTTTTGTAATTCTTTATACCCGTCTGGATATAGAGTACTTTGACGTTCTATTACAACACCATCTTTATTTTTTACATAAAAGCCTGATAAATTGAATACATCTACCTGAGGCAAATTGCTTTCTTTTCTTAGCTCCCATTCTAAATCTATTTTTTCATTTCCAATTAGTTTTAATTCCCATACTCCAGCCTTAAACTCTATAATATCAGGAGTAACTTTTATAAACTCGTTATCGTTACACTTTTCGTATTCGTATAATTTAAAAGGGTTTCCATCTAAGCCATTAATTATTTTAAATTTGTTTCCTTTATCAAGATCTGTAGTTATATCACATATTTTCCCATACCAATTATGAGGAAAGTTTACAGACATCCTGAGTTGTTTATCTACTGCTAGTTGTAATATATCGGCATTAGTAACTTCTTCGCCTACTTCAATACTTAATCGACGAGCAGCCTCATCAATAGTTAACCATTTTTTTAATTTATAAAATTTTTTCATCTGTTTAATCTCAGTTTAATCTAAAGTTTTCTGAAGTAGTAAAAACCTACCACACTTTACTTAATATAAAGTTTTGCTGAATTTTAAATGTCCGCCACCATTGAGCAACTTTCTACATAATCGCCCCATTGTTGCATCACTGGCACTCGTTGTTCTAAATAATCAGAACGGTTATAAGCTTTGCGTGTTTGGTCTGCGATAATATGTGATAAGCAAGCCTCTACCACATCATAATTTACTAACTGCTCATTAAGATAAGTACTCGCTATTGCTCTTAATCCATGAGCGGTAAGTTTCCCAGTATATTTCCCACCAGCAAGTAACTTTATAGCTCTATTTGCTGTTTGTGGATTAATTGCTTGATTAGCTTTTATTTCGCTTTGAAATACATATCGCTCACCTCCTGTGATGCTTTTCATTTTATCTAATAAGCGCATTGCTTGCGTTGATAAAGGAACAATATGACCACGTCTCCCACCTTTCATCTTATCTGCTGGAATGGACCACTGTTTTTTATCAAAATCAATTTCAGACCATTCAGCACTGACTGATTCTTTAGGGCGCACCATTGTTAAAAGTTGCCATTTAATTAATAACTTCACTACTAAAGCACTATTACTTTCTCGTAGGTCTGTAAGAAATTCGGTTAGCTCTTCAGGTCTAATAGTCGGGTTATTCTCTATGGTAGGTGTACTAAAACTAGCTGATACGTTTACGCACTTATTAAACTCGATTAATCCACTATTTACAGCGAAATTTAAAATCTCATTAGTTAATCTGATTGTACGTTGTAATGTATCTCCTACTCCACGCTCTTTTAACGGCTGAAGAGTTTCAATCAATAGCTTAGGTGTGATAGCTGATATAGGCATTTCGCCCAATTTAGGGAATAAATGATTTTCAAGGCGAGCCCAATTCTTCTCCATTGTCTTAGGTAAAACTTCAGGGGCTTTCTTTTCTCGCCATTTACTCGCTACATTACGAAAAGTATTTGTTAAACGCTCTTGCTCATCTTCGCTCTGTTGCTTGCGATGTTGTTGAGGATCGATATCTTGAGCAAGTAAGGTTAAATATTCATCTCTCGTCTTACGTGCTTGTGATAAAGAAATATTTGGATATTTACCAACACTTAGTAACACTCTCTTTCTAGGATTACTAAAAGGCTGATAATAATTAAATCGCCATAAACGTGAACCACTAGGCTTAATCAATAAATAAAGCCCTTGACCATCTGACAGGGTGTATTCTTTTTCTTTGGGCTTTGCTCGTTCTATTTCTGTATTAGTGAGCGGTTTAGTTATACGTGCCATGTTTTCTTGCTCAATTTAGCCTATTTATTGCTCGTCACTCGTTCAAAGTCCGCTAATTTAAGACATCTAGTTATACATAAAGAATTTTATTCGAGCCTTTTGTAGATTGATTTTAGCGTATTTTAGTTATACTGATTTTGAGCTATATCGTTACGTATAACTAAGCATATAACTAAAAAATGTGGTTGTAAACGTAAAAATTGATAAGAAAACGTAAGAAGAAAAAATATAAAAACTCAATAAATCTAGCATTTATCGGAATTTATGAAAGAAAACGAAAGAAGAAAAAAGATGAGAAAATTTGAAATGGTCCCCCCTGCCGGACTTGAACCAGCGACCAAGCGATTATGAGTCGCCTGCTCTAACCGACTGAGCTAAGGGGGGGAAAAAGTGCGGTGATTATAGAGAAATAATCACTTGAAGTCTATAAAAGAAGAGATGATTGATGAAAAATCAACCATCCATTTTTATCACTATTAAAAGAAGTGCTCTAAATGTCACTCAATATTTAATTATGGAAAGTATTCAAATTATTACGTATTACACCTTGCTCTTTGACGATCAGACTCTAGATCAGAAGGTGCATCAAAGCCTCCAACGATATAACCTAAATGAGGCTTAACGCCTCTTACTCTTTCTTTATCGCAAAAATCAGTAAACCAATCAGCTAACCAATACGGCTTTTCTTTTTTTAATTTTTCCGTTAATTCAATGGCAAGTGATTTTCGAATTAAATATAAACTCGAACCAGAGTTATCGTATTCATAATACATAGGACAGAAATTTTCATCTAAATTAAACCAATCAAAGGCTAAACTTTGTAAAATAATTAAATCTACATTTTCTTGGTTCAAGAAATATCCGTTTTCAAAAGTATCAATCACGTCTTGAAGTGACGATTGTAAGTCATTTTTTAAGAGCACATCATCTTCGGCAATAATAGCAAAATCTCGATCTAGTAAGGTATCGTCATTTGCAATTGCTTTCCAGCACGCAATATGGGAAAGGGTACAAGCAATTTCACCTGAAGTTACCTTCCGTTCCATTAAACTTTCACACAGTGAAGTATTAAAAAAAGTTTCTAAATCAAATAGCTCAATCAACTTCTTATCAACAGCAGGCATACGCGTAAATAAATTTGCTGAAGTTTGAGAAAAAAACTTTTTTAATCGATCAGGAGATCGATTTAAATTAATAACATATCCTTTTATTTGTTTGTTTGTTTGTTTGTTTGTTTGTTTGTTTGTTTGTTTGTTTGTTTGTTTGTGCAAGCATAATTTCCTTTTTTGATTAGAATCGAAATTTAAAAGCCCATTTCTGGGCATTAAATCATTATTGAAGTGCTGAAATATCCGCCACTTGTAAGAACAAGCCTTGCAGCGTGTTTAAAATCGCTAAGCGGTTTTGGCGTAGTGCTGGATCTTCAGCATTTACCATTACGTTATCAAAGAAACTGTCTACCGGTGCACGTAAGTTCGCTAATTTATCTAATACTGCTGTGTAATCGCCTTGTGCGATAAGCGGCTGTACTTCAGTGCGTAATGCAAGTACTGCTTCAGCAAGGGCTTTTTCTGCTGGCTCTACGCAAGCGGTCAAATTGATCTCGCCAATTGCAGCATCCGCTTTGGCTAAGATGTTACTTACACGTTTATTTGCTGCTGCTAACGCTTCCGCTGAATCTAAAGTACGGAAGTGTGAAACCGCACGCACGCGCGCATCAAAATCAGCAGGACGGGTTGGACGACGCGCCAATACCGCTTGAATCACATCCACCGCAATGCCTTCATCTTGATACCACGCACGGAAACGACCAAGCATGAAGTCCACCACATCGGCAACCACGTTTTGATTCGTGAGTTTATCACCGAAAAGTGCGGCTGATTTTTTCACTAAATCTTCTAAATCTAGTGGTAAATTTTTCTCTACGATAATACGCAGTGCACCTAATGCCGCACGACGTAATGCGAACGGGTCTGCACTGCCTTTGGGTGCTTGGCCGATACCGAAGATACCCGTTAAGGTGTCAAATTTATCCGCTAAAGCGACCGCACTTGCCACCAAAGATTTAGGTAATTCATCACCCGCAAAGCGTGGCATATATTGTTCGTTTAACGCCACTGCCACTTCTTCATCTTCACCATCATGACGAGCATAGTGCATACCCATTACACCTTGCGTATCGGTGAATTCAAATACCATATTCGTCATCAAGTCACATTTTGACAGTAAACCCGCACGTTTTGCTTTCGCTTCATCTGCACCGATTTGTTTTGCAATTTCGCCTGCAAGTTGTTCGATACGGTCAGTTTTGTCTTTCAATGTGCCCAGTTGTTGTTGGAACAACACGGTTTCTAAGCGTGGTAAACGATCAACCAGTTTTTGTTTTAAGTCGGTTTTGAAGAAGAATTCCGCATCGGTTAAACGTGGGCGAACCACTTTTTCATTCCCTTCTATAATCGTTGTTGGATCTTCTGGGTTGATGTTCGAGACAAAAATAAAGTGCGGTAATAAATTGCCGTCTTTATCATAAATCGGGAAATATTTTTGGTCGCCTTTCATGGTGTAAACCAAAGCTTCCGCAGGCACAGCTAAGAAACGCTCTTCAAATTTTGCCGCTAATACGTTTGGATATTCCACCAAGGAAGTCACTTCTTCAAGTAAGCTTTCTTCAATATCAGCCACACCGCCAAGTGCGGTCGCTTTTGCTTGAGATTTGGCAAGAATTTCTGCTTTACGCTCGTTGAAATCAGCTACGACAGAACCTTTTTCACGCAATAATTGCGGATATTGGTCTGCGTGTTGAATTTCAAATTCTTTCTCGCCTAAGAAACGGTGACCGCGAATAGTACGCGCACTTGCTACACCTAAAATTTCGCCTTCGATTAACTCATCACCTAACAACATAGTCACAGTATGAACCGGACGGATGAACTGCACGGTTTTGTCTGCCCAACGCATTGGTTTTGGAATTGGCAATTTCGCCAATGCATTTGCCACAATATCGTTCAGCAAGTTTTTGGTCGGCTGACCTTCAATTTTCGCACGATGAACGAGCCATTCACCTTTATCAGTCGCAATGCGTTCAGCTTGCTCAACGGTAATACCACAACCACGCGCCCAGCCTTCAGCCGCTTTTGTTGGTTTACCTTCTGCATCAAAGGCTGCAGATACTGCTGGCCCGCGTTTTTCGATCTCTTTGCTCGGTTGCTGTGTTGCTAAGTTTAATACTTTTACCGCCAAACGACGCGGCGCCGCAAACCATTCGATTTTGTCGAAGGCTAAGCCCGCTTGGTTCAATTCCGCCTCAACGTTATCCGCAAAAGAGGTTGCTAATGTTTTAAGAGCTTTTGGTGGCAGCTCTTCTGTGCCGATTTCTACTAGGAAGTTTTGGGTTGTCATTTTGTTTTCTCTGGTAAGGTGCGCCTTGGCACCATTTTATTTTAATTTAATCTTTTTCAATAATAGCTTCACATTTCACCGGAAAATTAAGTGAATTTGCAATAAAACACGCGTGATGCGCATTTTCATGTAATGCCAATGCCTTAACGGCATCCGACTCGCTTGAAATTCTCACACGAGGTTTTAATGTTGCCGAAATAAATCGGCCAGCATGCTCAGAACTACCTTCATCCATAATCGCTATTGCTTCATCACGGTATTCTTGCACAATAATGTTATTAACTGCACAAAAATGTAAATACCATAATTTATGACAGGCAGAAATAGATGCCAGTAGCATATCTTCAGGATTCCAACGAGTTTTATCGCCACGAAAAGCAGGATCAGCAGAACCTAAAATATTAGGTTTATTCAATGCCGAAGCAATAAAATCCCGTTCGTATGCGATATAAGATGAAGTACCAGCTCCTAAATTTCCAACCCACTCTACCGTAGTTTGATAAGTATGTTGCTTCATTATATTTTCCGTTATCTCTTATAGCGCATGTAAATTAAGAAATTCATGTCCTATTTGATTATTTTCTTCGTTATCATTTCTGCCAAATCTCCCCTACCCCTCTTTACTAAAGAGGGGATTGGATCTTTGGAGAGTTAAATATTTATGTTCTACTTTAACGTTTTTGAAAGCAGATAATTTAATCTCTATTAAAATTAAAATGCAAATGAGTCAGTTACTATCAATTAACTCAAGAATTCCCCCCTCTTTAGCAAAGAGGGGGAGGGGAGATTTGGCAGAGCTACTTAACGCTCATACTCAATCAGCCCTTACATTCTCTAAAAACAAATAAATCTGCTCTACTACCGCTTCAATTTCACGCATGACTTCATCATTACTAAACCGCATCACCGTAAAACCAAGTGAATTTAATTCTGCATCTCGCAATGCGTCTTTTTCCTGATAATCAGGCTCATTGTGCTGACTACCATCTAATTCAATAATCAGCTTTGCTTTTGCACAATAAAAATCAACAATATAACTTAAAAGTGGCTTTTGTCGATTAAATCGGAGCCCTAATAATTGATCTCGATTGATGCGTTGCCATAGTTTTCTTTCCGCATCTGTTTGATCCACTCGCAATTTCTGCGAATTCTCTTTTAGGTATTTTTCATAAAGTTGCATGAACGCTACTTCTTGCCGTTTTCAATACCCTCACTCAATACCTGTTGAAAACGCTCGTAATCACAAAAGCCATTTTCATCTTTTTCACAACCTTTGAGGGTTAATGCGGTTTGGTTTGGTGGTGTTGCTAAACTTAATGGCGTGATGTTAATCAGTTGTTCAGTGGTTTGATACACATAATCCAACTTAAATTTGAGCTTACCACTCGGTTTGTGCTTCCACACTTCAAATAGTAACTTGCCTCCGATTGGGATATTTTCCAATGAATCATTCAATTCGTAAGGCTCAACACCTAGTGCTGCAAGCAGAGCGACGATATTAGAATCGTGTCCAACCAATAAGTTAATTTTGTTTTCACTATTTAGCTGTTGCTGAATAAATGCCAATAACGGGTATGATGCATTTTGTGCCAATGCTTCGTTATTTTTAAATAACGTGCGGTAATATTCGTTTTTAATTTCGTTAATTGCACGCCATTTTTCTTGGCTATCCACGCGGCCGTTTGCGATTTCTGAATCAGGCTTACCCACATAATGCGCGAGCAATAATGCACTGACAATTTTCTTTCCAGTGCTGATCGAACCCGTAATTTTGACCGACTTGCCGTCTTTAATACTGTATTCACCGACTTTTCCACCTAAATCACATTCGCCTTTTTGCAAGCAGTTTGGTGAGTTTTTATAATCGATGATTTCACTTAATAACTCATAATTTGGTGCAAGTTTCTGCTGTAAAGCGGTTAAATCAACGTTATTTTTTGCAGATTCAATCAAGGCTTGACTTGGATTATGCGCCTGCGTGTTAAAAATTGGATCTTTTTCTGAACCAATTTTACCATAATGTTGTAGTTGAACATTACAGCCTGCAAATGCACCTGAAACAATCGCCTGACCTGTAGCAATAGTCCGTTGCACTCCATTCGCATAAGCGAAAATACCTTCGCCCGATGCACAACGTTCGGTCGTTAATAATCCTTTATCTGCAAGCCATTGACCTAAATACTGTCCGAAATAGGTTTCTAGCACCGTCCCTTTTGCCGTGAGATAGCCTGATGGCACATTCCATTTTGCCCATTCATAAGGGGAATATTTCGCCATTTCTTGCGGATCTTTTTCCACTGGTGAACGCAATCCATGTCGGCTAAAAATCAATACTTTCTCTAATTCATAATCAGAACTTGAGGAATTTGAGCCATTTTCTGTTGCCAACACGCTACTTGCTAAAGCTGAGCCAAGCAAAAGTGCGGTGAATTTTAGGGTTATTTTTTTCATATTCGAGACTTAATCATTTAATGTTGAATTGAGCTATAAAAATTCAATGCATATTTGGTGCCGTAAACTAACACCATAAATACCGCAACAATATTGACTACCGCAAAAAAGATTAACTGTTTACTGTTGCTTTCCAGCCAGAGCATTTTAAATAATGCGAGCGTACCAATATTTTCATCAAGTTCGCTCTCTCCACTCAGTGTTCTTAAGGTTTTCAGCATCTTACGTACAAAAAAGACGGTATTAATTGCCATTACACTAAGTGCAATAAATCCGGAAGCGAGGCATAAAAATAGCACAAGCAGATTACCCCACTCCCAATGCCGCCAATCCAGCTCAGAAAACATAAATAATGCCAGTGATAAAAATAACACTGCTGGCGTTAAGTTACGTAAAAACATTAAATAATCATCGCTAATTTTAAATAAAAATTGCCAAAACCCGACTTTCTTCATTACTTTAAAAAATCTCTTTTAATTTGGATTCATCCAAAATAACACGGTCGTCATCTAACAATAACGCCGGAAAGCCCGCATAGCCTTGTGCTTTTGCATCATCAAATGCGGCGTGACGATCACGCAAGCGTAACCATTGTTTCAAATTCGGGATGGAAGATAGTACTTCCACTGACTCATAATCCACGCCCAAGCGTTTTAACTCAGCCACAAATGGCGCAGTATCAGGGCAATCTGCCGCATAATAAAGAATGGGTTTGCTCATTTTGCTCTCCTAAAGTGCGGCCAAATTTCACCGCACTTTTTTTGAATTACCTTTAAATGTTATTTTTTACAACCTGGGAAACCTAAGGCTTCACGGCTTGCATAATAGGCTTCCGCCACGCCTTTAGTTAAGGCACGAATGCGTAAAATATAGCGTTGGCGTTCGGTCACTGAAATTGCTTTACGTGCATCTAACAAGTTGAAGCTGTGTGCTGCTTTTAAAATGCGCTCGTAAGCCGGTAATGGTAACGGTTTTTCTAAAGCTAATAACTCTTGTGCTTCTTTTTCGTATTGATCGAAGCAGTAGAATAAGAAATCTGTGTTTGCGTGTTCAAAGTTATAGGTTGATTGCTCAACTTCATTTTGATGGAAAACATCGCCATAAGTGGTTTTGCCTAATGGGCCGTCAGACCAAACTAAGTCATACACAGAATCTACGCCTTGAATGTACATCGCTAAACGCTCTAAACCGTAAGTCACTTCGCCCGTTACAGGTTTACATTCTAAGCCGCCCACTTGTTGGAAATAGGTAAATTGGGTCACTTCCATTCCGTTTAGCCATACTTCCCAGCCCAAGCCCCATGCACCTAAGGTTGGGTTTTCCCAGTTATCTTCTACGAAACGAATGTCGTTTTTAGTCGGATCGAAACCGAGCATTTCAAGCGAGCCTAAATAAAGTTCTTGAATGTTATCTGGAGAAGGTTTGATTACCACTTGGAATTGATAGTAATGTTGTAAACGGTTCGGGTTTTCGCCATAGCGGCCATCGGTCGGACGACGTGAAGGTTGCACATAAGCAAATGCCATTGGCTCAGGGCCTAAGGCACGTAATGCGGTCATTGGGTGAGAGGTACCTGCGCCCACTTCCATATCAAAAGGTTGCACAATGGTGCAGCCTTGGTTTGCCCAATATTCCTGCAGGGCTAAAATCATACCTTGGAATGTCTTTACGTTAAATTTTGTGCTCATAATCGTTGATCTAATGTGATTAAAAATGTCCGCATTATACTTGAAAGCGTAAGGCGGATAAAGGCGAAAAAGTGCGGTTAAAAAACGAATTTTTTTACAAAATGAACAGAATTTGTAAAGGAAATGAAAATTCTCAACTAGGAAATGAATTTCTATTGTGCCAAAATAACGCACTTTTTAAAAAGAGGAACCAACTTAATGAAAACTAACTTAATTACTACCGCACTTTTATTAAGTGCATCGGCTTTTGTGCAAGCTGAAACTAAAACCGAGCTTGAACCGATCAATGTGTATTCAGCTTACGCAACACCTGTAAACCAAGATCAAACTGCATCATCAGTCACCGTATTAACAGAAAAAGATTTTGCTGAGCGTAATGCGACTTATGTAAGTGATGTATTGAAGACTGTGCCAGGTGTGGCAATGGGAGCAACTGGAGGTCGTGGTGCTGTAACTAGTTTATTTTTACGTGGTGCAAATTCAAAACATACTGCGGTCATTATTGACGGCATTCGCGTTAATCCGGCTGATACTAACTTTGATTTTGGTGGATTAGCATTAAGTAATATTGAACATATCGAAATATTACGTGGTGAGCAATCTGCACTCTGGGGCAGTGATGCTATGGGTGGTGTAGTTTATATCACCACAAAAAGTGGATTATATAAAGACAAGCCATTTAATGCAGATTTTGACTTTGGCACAGGGTCGCACCGTACACGAGATGGTTCTGTTACACTTTCCGGTCAGCATCATGGCCTTTATTATGCGCTTCATGGCGATAGCCATCGTACACAAGGGATTTCTGCGCGTAGCGAACACGTATTTAATTATACGAGCGTATCCGGCATGAAAAGCACAAACGTGCCGGCAACTGAAAAAGACGGCTTCCACCGTGATAACGTGTCTATGCGTTTAGGTTTTGATGATAGTAAAAAAGGAGTGGATTTCCTTGCTTCTCACTCTTCTCAAACCTTGCATTTTGATAATAGTGCAGCAGATGAATTAAAATTTGATGATAATACCCGTACACGCGAAACTCGCTATAAATTAAGCGGTTATTTTGGTAATGCAGAAGATTTATTTGTGCATAAAGCGGCGGTAAGTCACGTTAAAATGGATGCTGATACTGCACAATATAAAAGTTGGGCTTCCGCTGTTGGTAAAACAGAATACGACAGCAAAAAGTTGAATACGAACTATCAACTTGATATTAACTTCGACCGTGAAGGAGAAGTCAAACAAGCCGTCAGCGTATTAGCGGATTATCAAAATACGAAATATATTGCTTCCGCTTACAACTTTGCTGAGAAAAAATTAACCGAGAAAAGTATCGCTGCTGAATACCGTTTATTTACTGAATCTGACCATAGTCTCTCTGTAAGCGGTCGTTATACAGATAACAGCTTATTTGAAAATGCATTCACGGCTCGCCTTGCTGGAGCTTATCGTTTATCACAAAATTTAAAAGCACACGCAAGTATTGGTAAAGCAATCCACAATCCAACATTTATTGATGTTTATGGATGGGGCAATTATACCAGTTGGGCTGCAAACCCAAATTTAAAACCAGAAAAAAGCTTAGGTGGTGAATTAGGTTTATTAGTTGAAAGCAATGACAAACGTCATAGCTTAGATACCACACTCTTTGCCCGTAATGTAGATAATTTCCTTTCTGCAGTCCCAGTTAGAGGTTCTACAGCTTATCGCACAATCAATCGTGACGGTAAAACCAAAATCAAAGGCGTAGAAGTGGCGTATAACGGTAAATTTACCGAGCAGCTGTCAGGTTACGCGAACTATACTTACACCTATATTAAATCTGAAAATGATCAATATGGTTCAAACTACGTTCGCCGTCCAAAACACACAGGAAACCTTGGTTTAGCTTATCAAATCACGGAAAAACTAGGTTCTGATGTGAATGTTTCTTATGTAGGTAAACGCCTTGATTCCGGCGATTTCAAAATGCCATCCTACACCTTGGCAAACTTAGGCTTGAACTACAAAGTGGTAGATAACTTGACAATTTATGCGAACCTCAACAACCTATTCAACAAAAAATACGAAAACGTAGTTGGCTATGGCCAAGACGGTCGCAACGTTTACGTTGGATTGAAAGGATCGTTCTAATTATAATTCATATATAAGGGCGTGCTTAGCACGCCTTTTTACATTCTTGATGGCGTATCGTATCATTATATATATGCAAAAAACTCGTTTAATTTTAACCGCACTTTTCTTGCCCTTGACTTCGCATGCATCGGAGCAATTCGTTTCGCTTACGCTTTGCAGCGATCGTCTTTTGTCGGAAATTGCGCGTCCTGAGCAAATTGCTGCACAGTCTCCTTATTCTAAAAATCCCTTGATGATGTTGGATAAACTCAATGTGGATAAACCAACCCTTGAGCCACAACTCACTGCATTATTGCCCTATCTCGATAAAACGTTTCTGATCAATGAAACCTTTTATCCACAACTTGTAGCAGATTTAAAAAAACTCGGGGCAAAAATTGAGCCGATTAATGACACGCCACAAACGGCAGAACAATTATTTGGGCTAATATTGCACTTGGGCAAACTTACGGGTAACGAAACACAGGCGGAATCTTTAATCGATAAACTTAAATTACAAAATTCTCGCCTCAATCTATCACTCACCGACACATTGATACTTTCAGATACTGGCATTGTAGAAACTTATACGCCACAGTACCCTACTTTACTTAACTTGCTAGGCTTAACCCCGCTAAAAACACCGCTTACGGCACAAAATTTTTCTCTTGAAAAAGTGTTACGAGCTGAGCCAAACGTGTTAATTGAAATCAGTGACCAACAAAGTTACAACGAGCAAGCGGAATTGCTTAAACATCCGCTTTTGCAAAATATTTTTAAAAGTCGACCACACTTTCGTATTCCAATGAAATATACTTATTGCTTTGATCACGGCGTGTGGCAAGGGGCAGAGAAGATTTATCAACAATTAAAATGATATTTGGATTACATAGGAAATTGATCATTGACCAAAACACTAAAATTAAATACAGCACTTTTCTTCGCTTTGCTATTGATTAGCGGCTTTGCTGTTTATCATCAGCTCGGCGATTTTGCCCATCTCAAAAATGCAGATGGTGTGCTCACGGATATGCGCTCGCTCGTATTGCTTGATATTCGCCTACCACGCCTCGGATTAGCTATTTTAACTGGCGCAAGTCTTGCTTTAGCGGGCAATGCAATGCAAGGGATATTTCAAAATCCACTGGCAAGCCCTGGATTATTAGGCAGTAGTGCTGGTGCAACCACCACCAGTGTCTTTTTACTTTACTATTTTTCCGTACCCTTAAGTCTGTTGCTTATTGGCGGTGTAGCTGGTGCATTATCTAGTTTTTTATTGGTTTATTTAATCGCTAAAAATCATGGTACAACGGCGATGATTTTAAGTGGTTTAGCCATCAATATGTTGCTCTCCGCTGCCGTTGCATTGCTACTTTCGAACGCTGAAAGCCCGTGGGCGTTAGCTGAACTCTACCGCTGGCTACAAGGTTCTCTTGTGTGGGCAAAACTTGATACGCTACTCATTTCATTTCCAATCATATTATTGGGATTATTCTGTTTATATCGTGAACGCCGCTATATTGACTTGCTCACCTTCGGTGAAGAAACTGCAAGTACAATGGGCGTAAATCCTAAACGTAGCTTTTTCGTCACGACCTTTGGCGTGGCATTATTAGTTGGAGCAACGATTCCACAAACAGGCACTATCGGTTTTGTTGGCTTAATCGCACCTCACTTTGCTCGCCTATTGCTAAAAAAACGCCCTTCGCAACTTTACATCACCAGTGCATTACTTGGCGCATTATTGCTACTTATTGCGGATCTTTGCGTGCAATATATTCCTGTCTTTTCACATATTTATATTGGCACGCTCATCGCAATCATTGGCGCACCTTGCTTAATTTGGATTTTAATTACGGAGCAACGCAAGTTGGCAAGATAATGATTAGAATCGAAAATCTTTCTCAGCCTTATGGCTTAAACAACATCTGCTGCACGCTTCCTAAAGGAAAACTTATTGGCATTATGGGCGCAAACGGTGCCGGTAAATCAACTTTGCTCAAAACGATTGCAGGAATTTTACCTATTGCAAAAGGTGAAATTTATTTTGGGAATAGCCCGTTAGGCAAAATGAGTACAACTGAAAAAAGCCAGCAACTCGCTTATCTGGCGCAAGATACCAATATTCATTGGGATTTATCGGTTTATGATGTTATTGCTCTCGGCTTAAATTCGCCATTATCATCGGCAAAAGAGCGGTCAAAAATCACGGAGATTTCACAAAAATTTTCGATAGAACATTTGCTTAATAAATCCTTTCAGAAACTATCTGGTGGGGAAAAAGCCCGTGTGCAACTCGCTCGTTGTTGTATCAAAAATGCACCGCTATTGCTTGCTGATGAACCTATCGCACCACTCGATCCCTATTACCAAATAGACATGATGGAACAATTAAGATCGCTGACACCACAGCATACTTGCGTTGTAGCGATCCATCATTTATCCCTTGCATATAAATACTGTGATGAAGTGCTTTTGCTCGACAAGAGCAAAATCATTGCGACAGGCAAAACACAAGCGGTGCTAAATTCAGCAAATCTTGCAAAAGCCTTTGATATAAGCGTGAAATTTGATGAAGAAAGAAGAGAAATTTATGGAATAGAGAAATTGGAAACTTAATTCCAATTTCTCATTTTGCTGAAAGTAAAAGTTATTTTCGAGAAAAATCAACCACCCTTACAAATCAACCAAGGAACTTGCTTGCCTTGTTGATTCTTGTAGTAAATTGAACTTTGAGAGCGCGCGATTAAATCCACATAACTTCCTTGAATCGGATCATACGAACGATAAACCACTTCAAATTTTGTACCACGTGCATTCAGTGTCAGCGTATATGAATGATCAAAAGGCACCGCCTTGCCATTATCTAACTGGAAATAAAACCCGAAGTTATCTTTCATACGGCTTTCACGCGACAGAGGGAAATAAGTCGTCAAATTAGAAATCCCGCCAGTTTCTTTATTATTACAACGATAATGATATGGCTTGTAATTAACCGAATTATTTAACTCAGCTTGGCTAATATTATTCTTTAAAAATCGAGATTTAACCGTCTTCTTCGGCTGATGTGTTGTGGTACAAGCAAATAAACTCACAAGGGCTCCCACAAACAATACCATCTTTAATTTATTCATAAATACAAAATTCCGAGAAATAAGAAAGCGCGTATGATAGCGAAAATTGGGGATTGTGCAAGGGATTGGAATGAGACTAAAAAAACCGCAATAAAAACTGGAAATGTAATTCCAAATACAGGCTAAAAAAACAAATATGGAAATTGACTTCCAATTGACACTCAAGACTTCCAACGGCTTATTCAAGAAAAAATGCCGTCTTCTCAAGAGAAAATCTACTTTCTGATTGATGAAATTCAGTTTGTGGAAGGTTGGCAAAAAAACGTCAATGCGCTTCGCGTGAGTTTTAACACCGATATTGTGATCACGGGTTCCAATGCCAACTTGCTTTCCGGCGATCTGGCGACGCTGTTAAGTAGTCGCTATGTAGAAATCAAAATTTATCCGCTTTCTTTTAAAGAATTTTTACGTTCCAAAAATGTGGATACCCAGTCAAGATTGGTGGATAAACTCTATTCGGAATACGAAAAATATGGCGGTTTCCCCAGCGTTGGGCTGATGAGCCTTTAAAAGAAACGATTTTATCAGGTATTTTTGATTCCATCGCGCTGAATGACATAGCGCATAGAGCTGGCGTGAAAGATACCCATATTCTTAAACGTGATTCTTTTTTGTAGGATAACGGTTTAAGACGACACGCTATTGGTAAAAAAGGCGAGAATTATGCCAATCGCTTAGAAAATATCGTGTTTATTGAATTGCTAAGACGAGGTTATACCGTAGATGTCGGCAAACTTGACAGCAAAGAAATTGATTTTATCGCCCGAAAAGCTGATGAAATTCTATATGTGCAAGTCGCCTTTGAAATCCCTGAAAATACCCAAGAAACAGATAATCTTTTGCATATTAAAGATAACTATAAAAAGATCTTAATTACGGGGAAATATTACGAAAAAACGGAGATTGATGGGATTGAAGTGGTTTATGTGGTGGATTGGTTGCTGCAGTAAATCTAAAAATATTGAAAATTTTCACCGCACTTTTTTGTATTTAACACTTATGCTGGCGCGCGTTTCCTAACGCGAGCCCTAGAAAGTAAATAAAGTGCGGTGAGTTTTTGAGGTGTTTTTTCGTGAAATTAGGTACACGCTAGGAAGCGTGCGCCAACAGATAGGTACAAACAAAGCAAGATAGCGCCAGCGTCCACGCTGGTGCTACTTAATGTAATCATTGCGAATTTTACTCATAGTCTGTTGACAGAACTAATATTCAAAATTCTTTGGATTTTCTGACCGCACTTTTAGATGGGAGGCACAAGCGAGGATGCTTGCGCCATCATCCTGGCTTGTTTAATATGGTAACTATTATCCTATTTATTATTTATTCGGTTTCCTAAATTTCCACCATTGTTCTCTGCATAATCTAGTAGTCCTTCCTTATTATTTATTTTTTTACTATGTATATTTTGATGAGTGCCAGGATTAACAATAGCTATATTTTTAGGGTCTAATACTTTTCTTGGAGCGTCTACTTTTCTTTCTATATGATGAGCATGTGGATATCTTGATAAAGGTTCACCTGTACATTCATCATTTGTTATATTATTCTCTTTTATAACGTTTTCCTTAAATTTTTTAAAATTTTTTCTATTTTTTGACTCTACTAATTCTCTTTCTTTTTCTATTTCTGGGTTATCTCTTAGTACGACAAGACATTTTTCTGTATCTCTAAGTCTCTCTTTTTCTAAAGTATCTCTAGGTTCTTCAATCCTTTTTGCAACCTCTTTTTGTATTGCTGGAACAGATACTAATTTGTTATTACCATTTTCTCTTTTTTCATCATTATTTAACTCATTATAGAATTTATTTACTCCAGCCTTATCGGTTACTAATAAATGTGGCAAGGCTGTTTTATCAATAAATGTTTCTCCTGTATTAGGATCTGCATATCCATTTTTCTTAATTATTTTCCTTGTTTTATCTCCCTCTTTAGTTATATGAGGAGATGCCTCAGGGAAATTTAATGTCATATCATTAGAATTAATTAAAGCTACTTCTTTATCCTTACTATTACACATCAGTCATATTCTCATATAGTTTATTTAGTTCTATAAGTGCATTATCAGAGCCACCTTTATCAGAGTGTATAATTTGAGCTATTTTATTTCTCCACTTTTTAGCTAGCTCTTTATTTAAATATAATTCATCGTCAGCATTTAAGGCTTTCATTCTTGCCTCTCCTTCCATTTTAGTTAGTATAAAAATATATTCTTTTTGTTTAGATACAAATACATTATCTGACCATGGTAGTAGATTTTCTTTAAAGAACATAATTGTATCTAAAATATCTTTATAAGTTGTGGCACTTATTTCCATATTTGGAATTATACTGTTTATATAACTACGTATGTTTTCTATGGTTCCGATTTTTTCCAAATCTTCAATTGAAGAAACTTTCTTAAGTTCATTTATATTTATGTTATTCATATTAACTACTTATCCTATGAGTTATTAAAAATTAATTACAATAAACCCTACTTCATCGCCACACCCAACCATTTCATCATCTCTCTCTCATCCCAACTTTTACGTTTAGCATAATCTTGAGCTTGGTCTTCATCAATGCGACCTAAGGTGAAATAGTTACTTGCCGGGTGGGTGAAGTACCAGCCGCAGACGGAAGCTGCCGGCCACATGGCGTAGCTTTCGGTGAGTTTCATACCGATGCGTTGTTCTACTTCTAATAAATCCCAAATCAAGGCTTTTTCCGTATGTTCTGGGCAGCTTGGATAACCCGGCGCAGGGCGAATGCCGACATAGTTTTCGTTGATTAAACCTTGATTGTCGAATTCCTCTTGCGTGTAGCCCCAAATGCGGGTGCGAAGCTCAAAGTGCAGGTATTCTGCCATGGCTTCGGCGAGGCGGTCGCCCACGGCTTGTAGCAAGATGGCGTTGTAGTCATCGCCTGCGGCTTTGTAGCCTTCCACCAAATCCATTTCTTCAATACCGGCGCACACGGCGAACATGCCGAACCAGTCTTTTTTACCGCTTTCGCGATCGGCAATAAAGTCACTTAAGCAGAAGTTAAATGGGCTTTTGCTGTTTTTGCCGCGTTCCGTTTGTTGGCGTAAGCCGTAAGCCGTGCCAATGGTTTGTGTGCGTTCTTCATCGGAGAATAGCACCACATCATCGCCCACGCGTTCTGCAGGGAAAATGCCTAAAATACCGCTTGGGTTGAGTTTGTGATTTTGCTCTAATTCATCTAAAACCACTTGTGCATCATTCCACACTTTGCGTGCTTCTTCGCCACCTTCTGGATAATCAAAGGCATCAGGATAGCCGCCCATCAAGCCCCAAATACGGAAGAATGGCGACCAGTCGATGAATTTGCGCAGCTCGGCAATTGGCACATTTTTAAATTCCACAATGCCCGTTTGTTTTGGTGTTGGCGGCACATAATCCGCCCATTCGCCACTAAAGCCGTCGAAACGGTTGGCGCGGGCTTCTTCAATGCTGAGTTGTTTACGCAACGGTTTGCGGTTGGCAAAGGATTGTTGGATTTTTTCGTAATCTTTCTTAAACTGTTCCCATAATGCTGCACGCCCTTCCGGGTTCATCAACGTGGCACACACCGTTACCGCACGGGAGGCGTTTGAGGTATAGAACACACCATGTTGCTTGTATTTTGGATAAAGTTTAATCGCAGTATGTTCTTTGGAGGTCGTCGCGCCACCAATCAACACAGGCAAGTCCAAACCTAAACGTGTCATTTCACCGAGGAAGTATTCCATTTCGTCTAAAGATGGCGTAATCAAACCACTCAATCCGATAATATCCGCTTTTTCATCAATGGCGGTTTGAATGATTTTGTCTGCCGGCACCATCACGCCTAAATCGATCACTTCAAAGTTATTACATTGCAACACCACGCTCACGATATTTTTGCCGATGTCATGCACATCGCCTTTCACGGTGGCGATCACCACTTTACCGTTGCTTGAGCCTTTTTGTTTGGTCGCGTTAATAAACGGCTCTAAATATGCCACGGATTGTTTCATTACGCGTGCGGATTTCACCACTTGCGGCAGGAACATTTTACCGTCGCCGAACAAATCGCCCACCACGTCCATGCCTGCCATGAGTGGACCTTCGATTACTTCTAACGGCGTTGGTAATTTTTGGCGGGCTTCTTCGGTGTCTTCGATGATATGCGTGGTAATCCCTTTCACCAGCGCGTGTTTTAAACGTTCTTCCACTGGCCAAGTACGCCATTCTGCGACAGAATCGACCGCACTTTCATCGTTGCCTTGGTTACGATATTTTTCTGCAATATCGAGTAATTTTTCGGTGGCATCAGGGCTGCGGTTTAATACCGCATCTTCCACAATGCCACGCAATTCAGGATCGAGATCGTCATAAATCGCAAGTTGCCCCGCATTCACAATCCCCATATCCATGCCTTGTTTGATGGCGTGATAGAGGAAGACGGCGTGAATGGCTTCACGCATCACGTTGTTACCACGAAATGAGAAAGACACATTCGACACCCCGCCTGAGATTTTCGCATGCGGTAGTGCACGTTTAATACGACCGGTGGCGTTAATGAAATCCACGCCGTAGTTGTTGTGTTCTTCAATCCCGGTGCCGATGGCAAAAATATTCGGGTCGAAAATAATGTCTTCTGGCGGGAAGCCTACTTGGTTGACTAAGATGTTATAGGCACGGGTACAGATTTCCACTTTACGCTCTTCTGTATCAGCCTGCCCCACTTCATCAAATGCCATCACCACAACGGCCGCACCGTATTTACGTACCAATTTAGCCTGATGAATAAATTTTTCCTCGCCCTCTTTTAAGGAAATAGAGTTCACAATCGGTTTACCTTGCACCGATTGCAATCCTGCCTCAATCACTTCCCATTTAGACGAGTCAATCATCACCGGCACTTTAGCTGCATCCGGTTCTGTTGCCATAATGTTGAGGAAACGGGTCATGCATTTTTTGCCATCGAGCAAGGCTTCGTCCATATTGACGTCAATGACTTGCGCGCCGTTTTCTACTTGGTCGATAGCAATTTCAATGGCTTCGGCAAATTTGTCTTCTTTAATTAAGCGTTTAAATTTTGCAGAACCCGTCACGTTATTACGCTCGCCCACGTTCACGAACAGGCTTTCATCATCAATATTGAGCGGTTCTAAACCCGATAAACGCATGGCGGTTTTGATTTGTGGCAATTTGCGTGGTGGGATGTTTTCTACCGCATCGGCAAAGGCTTTAATGTGTTCTGGCGTGGTACCACAACAGCCGCCGATAATGTTCACAAAACCACTTTCTGCCCATTCTTTTAAGTGAGCAGCCATCTCTTCTGCCCCTAAATCATAACCACCAAAAGCATTTGGCAAGCCCGCGTTCGGATGCACAGAAACATAGGTTTCACTGATTTTTGAAAGCTGTTCCACATATTGGCGTAATTCTTTTGGACCTAACGCGCAGTTCAAACCGAAAGTGAGCGGTTTTGCGTGACGGAGGGAGTTATAGAAAGCCTCAGTGGTTTGCCCAGAAAGAGTTCGCCCTGAAGCATCAGTAATGGTGCCGGAAATCATGATTGGCAATTCTACGCCTAATTCTTCGAATACGCTTTCAATAGCAAAAACTGCCGCTTTAGCGTTAAGCGTGTCGAAAATGGTTTCGATCATAATTAAATCCGCCCCACCTTCGATTAAGCCTTTTGTTGCTTGGGCATAAGCCTCCACCAACTTCATAAAAGTCACATTGCGGAAACCGGGATCATTTACATCGGGTGATATGGAAGCCGTACGGTTTGTTGGCCCTAACACGCCCGCGACAAAGCGAGGTTTTTCTGGCGTGCTATATTTATCTGCTGCCAAACGAGCTAATTTTGCACCAACAAAATTGAGTTCATAAGCGATAGATTGCAAATCGTAATCCGCTTGAGCAATCGTAGTTGAACTAAAAGTATTGGTTTCAATAATATCTGCACCCGCTGCCAAATATTTCTCATGAATAGCGGAAATTAGCAGCGGTTGAGTCAATGTCAGTAAATCATTATTACCGCGTAAATCGACCGCACTTTCCTTAAACTTCTCGCCTCTAAAATCAGCTTCTGTCAGTTTATATTTTTGGATCATCGTCCCCATCGCACCGTCTAAAATGAGAATGCGATTTTCTAGAGCTTGTTTAAGTTGAGCGGTTTTATTCACCATAATTATTTTGTTCCGTAAATCTTAATAAATAACTACGGAATAATAGGTGTAAGGGTTAGAGGTGTCAAATGTTAGAAGGAAAGTGCGGTTGGAAAATTAAGGTTTTTTATTTAAGTGTAATGGCTGCGACAAAACAGGTAATTTTACATTCTCCGCACCCATTGCAACGTTCATTATCAATCTCTAAAGTGCTGGAGATTGCTTGTTGTGGGCAAGCGGTTTGGCAGTCTAGACAGGTTTGATTTTGTAGGATTAAACAGGCTGAGGAAAATTGTGGACGAAGTAATGTATCTGCTGGAAAATTAGGATGTAGTGCATTTGTCGGACAAACTTCTGCGCATTTACCACACAAATCACAAGGTGCGTAGTCAATTTCAAGGGTGGCTTGTTGCTGTTTTAGTTGAATTAAACCATTAGGGCAAGCTGAAGCGCATTCCCCACAACCATTGCAGACGGCGGAAAATAAATCTTCTCGTGCTGAAAAGGGAGGACGAGACTGCGTTTTTTCTATTGTTGATTTTGTAGCTGGAAATACATGACGCAATAGTCCTCTACGAGAAATGTGATGGTGGCTTAAATAAGCCTGATAATAGGCTTCGTTTTTCATTATCGATAAAATCTTACTGTCGGTACATTAATATGTAAATCTACTTGCCATTGTTGTAAAGTTTTTATGGTAAGTAATGCAAGAGCTTGATAAAAATCAGAATTTTCTATTTTGCTTAGTTGTTCAAGGAAATGATACGCCCAAGTTAAGAAGTGTTCACGTAGAAATTCGATTAATAAGTGCGGTCGATTTTCTGCTAAATATGCAGCAAGCATTAGCATTAAGCCAATATGATCTTCTGGTTCATCTTGCTGTGCTTGAAAAGCAATTTGATGATGTTTTAAAAAATCACGTAATGCCAATAATGAATTTCCAAAAATTACACATTCAGGATCAAGATAAACCGATCCCCAAGGTGGCGCTACCAATTCATTTGGACCAATAAAGAGGTTTTGATATTGCTCTGTAAGGTCTTGTGTTAAACCTTGGTTGATAAGTGCGGTAATTTTTTCGCATGCTTTTTCTTCCAACGGAATTTCCCATTCTTCCGTCCAAGTTGGTTGGCGAAAGAAATCTAAAACACCGGCAATACGCGAATCACTAGGTTCATAATAAAAGGATGCTCCTAGCAAACGTCCGTAAAGGGAAATTTGTTGAAACGTGTTTTGCATAAAATCTCCGAAAATCTAACCGCACTTATTTAGATACTAGCTACCAATCGCCATACCATATGTCATGTGTAATCCATAAAATAACGCACGACCAATGCCTTCAGCAACAAAAGTTAAAATAACTCCACCCCATAATAAACCCGCATTTTTAGCACGGAAGAATAGGAATGACGCAATAGCTAATAAACATAAACGTACAGCTGCCATCACCGCATAATCTGGCACGAGATCTGCTGCATTTTGGATCGCACTATGAATACCTTGTAAATGAAAGCCTTGATATATACAAACCACGGCAGCACATAACACTGCAAAGGCAAATAAACCTGGTACAAAGTTAAGTTGATAGCTTTGTTGTTTATTTGGCATTAAAAGCGCATAAGCTAAAGCCAAACCGCCTAATGCCACGGTGAAATAGAATAACCAAGAAGTCAGGACAGTATTCCACGCTGACAATATGATAAACCTGATTCATCATATACATAAAACAAAGCCCAGTAAGTGCGGTCAAAATTCGCCACACATTTCCAATGGGAGACTGGCATTTTACCTAAAATAGCAATCAGCCAATATAATCCTGCCAAACCAAAGAATACTGCACCTGAGGCGATCTCGTTACTCAGCATCGATTCACCAACTCGATTAAGTGAGTTAAACGCCCGCACTGGTGTTCCCAAATGCATGACCGAAGCGATAAAACCTAAACCTAAAATAGACAAAATCACAAACATCGCTTTATGAATGTAAGCTCTACTTTTGTCATTTTTTTCACCCAATAGCACAAAAGTAAAAACAAGCCAAGCACCGACCGCACTTTGAGCTAATACTGTGAAAAAAACTAATGGAAGTTCATGTAATCCAGCGTTCATCTTACACCTCTCTTGGATTGCCTAAGAATCCGCTTGTGTCGCCACTTGGACGGGAATTTTTGTTTGGTTTTACCACTAAATTTGGATGAGTAATCTCTGCTGGCGGTAATGGCGCAATAGAAGCTTGCTCGCCATATTTAGCTCGCAACTCGTCAATTGGTGCAAAATCAAGTGCTCGCAATGGACAAGCATCCACACAGATTGGTTTTTGTCCTGCTTTCACACGAGAATAACATCCATCACATTTTGTCATATGACCTTTTTGTGCATCATATTGCGGCGCATCATAAGGACACGCCATATGACAATAACGGCAACCAATACAAGTTTCTTCATTTACAATCACAAAACCATCTTCATTTTTGTGCATCGCCCCAGTTGGACAAACTGCTGTGCAAGCAGGATTTGCACAATGGTTACAAGAGATAGACATATAATAAGCAAACACATCTTGATGCCAACATCCATCTGATTGTTGATTCCATGTGCCCCCTGTGTACTCATAAATCCGACGAAAATTCACGTCTGTACCTAAATCTTTGTAATCTTTACAGGCTAATTCGCAAGTTTTACAGCCTGTACAGCGATCCGAATCAAAATAAAATCCATATTGTTTCATAATTCACTCCCTACAAGCGTTCCACTTGAACTAAATTAGAATGTTGTGGATTACCTTTTGACAATGGTGAAGGTCGATGTGTAGTCAGTGTATTAATACTACCACCATGGTCGATTTGATCCCCATTCATATTCGCTTTGTGCCATGCTCCTTGTGGCATTGCTAACACACCAGGCATAATGCGAGGCGTAACTTTAGCGGCAATACGGACTTCGCCATTTTCATTAAATACACGAATCATTGCACCATCTTGGATATTTTTAGCTTGTGCATCAATTGGGTTAATCCAAATTTCTTGTCGATTTGCGGCTGCTAAAATATCCACATTACCATAAGAAGAATGAGTACGAGCTTTGTAATGGAAACCAATCATTTGGAATGGATAATCTTTGCGTTTCGGATCATCTACACCGTTGAAGCCTGCATGGTAAATTGGTAATGGATGAATCACATCGTCCTCTTCCAATTCCCACGTTTGCGCAATTTTAGCTAAAGCTTCCGAATAGATTTCAATTTTGCCGGACGGAGTTTTTAATGGATTTTTTTCAGGATCCTCCCTAAAAGCTTTGTACGCAACAAAGTGCCCTTTGGGATCACGTTTTTTGAAGATACCAATTTTCTTCATATTTTCATAATCAGGTAAGTCTTTATCTTTTTTCATCATTTCTGAATATAAGAACTTAATCCAATCTTCTTGTGTTTTGCCTTCTGTGAATTTGTCATACACATCTTGTCCGAGTCGTTTAGCAATCTCACTGGCGATTTCGTAAATAGGCTTACGTTCAAACTTAGCGGTAGTAGCCGGTTGCCCAAAAATTAAATAGCCCATATTTCCAGCATATTCGTTTGGCGTGAGATCGGCTTGTTCAGTGATCATTAAATCGGGTAATAAAATGTCGGCATATTTGGCAGAATCTGTCATAAAATTTTCAATGACAACAATCATTTCACATTTGCTTTCATCTTGTAGAATGCGATGCGTTTTATTGATATTAGAATGTTGATTGGTGATGGTATTGCCTGCATAGTTCCAAATAAATTTAATCGGTACATCTAATTTATCCTTACCTTTGACACCATCACGAAGTGCGGTCATTTCAGGACCTCTTTCTATGGCATCCGTCCACATAAACACAGAAATTTTAGTTTTCACTGGATTTTTTAAGGTTGGAAATTTGACATTCGTAATCTTGTAAGTATCTTCACGCGCACCTGAATTACCGCCATGAATCCCCACATTCCCCGTTAAAATAGCTAACATTGCGACCGCTCTTACACCGAGTTCGCCATTGGATTGGCGCTGAATACCCCATCCTTGAACAATACAGCAAGGTTTTGTCATCGCAATTTCACGTGCAAGTCGAATAATTGTGTCTTCTGGAATGCCGGTAATTTTAGCTGCCCAGCTTGGTGTTTTTGCAACGCCATCTTCACCATAGCCGAGAATATAAGCTTTATAGTGAGCATTTTTTGGCGCACTTGGTGGCAACGTTTTTTCATCATACCCCACGCAATATTTATCCAAAAATGCTTGATCAACTAAATTTTCACTAATCATCACATATGCCATTCCCGCCACCAATGCAGCATCGGTACCTGGACGAATTGGCACCCACTCATCTTCACGCCCTGCGGCAGTATCGGTGTAACGAGGATCAATTACGATCATTTTCGCTTTTGAAATTTCACGAGCTTGCTCTAGATGATATGTAATACCACCACCGCTCATACGTGTTTCCATCGGATTGTTGCCGAAATATACAACTAGCTTACTGTTAATAATATCCGATGTTGCATTGCCTTCATTTGAACCATAAGTGTAAGGCATTGCCATAGAAACTTGAGCACGGCTGTAAGTGCCGTAATAGCTTAAATAACCGCCATAACAATTCATCAAACGAGCAAAGGGCGAAGTCGGCGCGGCAGAACGGAGCATATTTCCTGCACTTACACCTGAGCTGTAATTAATATACACAGCTTCATTACCGTATTCCTTTACAATACGTTTGAGGTTATCTGCAATCGTGTCATAAGCCTCTTCCCAACTGATACGTTTAAATTTCCCTTCTCCTCGTTTGCCAATTCGTTTCATTGGGTATTTTAAACGGTCAGGATGATTCATTACTCTGCGAATAGAACGTCCACGCAAACAAGCACGAACTTAGTGATTTCCATAAATATCGTCACCAGTATTATCCGTTTCGACTCGATAGACTTCGTTATCTTTCACATGTAAACGAAGCGCACAACGGCTGTGGCAGTTACCAGGACAAGTATTCCACACCACTTTTTCTGTGGATTCTACAATCGGTTTAGTTTCAGCTTTGGAAGTGAAAGGAAGAGATAATTGGGAAACCGTAGCCAGAGCGGCACTAGTTTTAAGAAGTTGTCTGCGATTAAGCGCAAAAAAGTTTGGATTATTTTTATCCATAATCATATTCTCCCGGAATAATGAAGTGATGCTTTTCAGTGTAAAGAAAAAAGGTTCAGATGATTGTTGATAAAAATCAAAAAATGATAAATCACCAATCTGGTCGGATCAGTATTACATTTTATTTATTTCATATTGCTCAATTGACGAGCACCTGAAAAATCCGTTAGCATATCGCCATCCACAATTAGTTTATCTAATGTGTTAAGTTTTAACTGTTAACTAACTAGAAGGATCTTTTCATGAAGAAACTTATCGCCACTGTGGTGCTCTCCGCATGTTCCATGGCTTACGCCAATACTGACATTCCAAACTACAATACCGATTCTCATCTGTATGAATTCACTCAAACCTATGACCTAGTTGCACCAAAAGGCTCACAAGGACAAACCAATTTATGGGTTCCGTTGCCATTTAATGGGGAATACCAACAAGTGAAATCGATTCACTTTGAAGGTAATTACATGAATGCCTATGTAACAGAAAACAATAAATACGGTGCGAAAACCTTATTTGCCACTTGGGATAAAGATGCACAAAAACGCGATTTAAAAATCACGATGGTGATTGAAACCAAAGATCGTGAACCAATGGTTAAAGGTGCGTTGACGAATTACACGCCACCAAAAGACGTTCACTATTCTGTTGATGTACAAGAATATTTAAAACCGACTCAACATATTAAAACAGATGGTATTGTGAAACAGTTCGCCGATAAGATTGTAGGCACTGAAACCAATCCATTGAAAAAAGCTGAGTTGATTCACCAATGGATCGTCAACAATATGGAACGTGATAATTCTGTATTAGGTTGTGGCGACGGCGATGTAGAAAAAATTCTTACCACTGGCGTATTAAAAGGTAAATGTACCGATATTAACTCTGTATTTGTGGCACTTGCTCGTGCGGCAGGCATCCCAGCTCGTGAAATTTTTGGTATTCGCTTAGGTGCGGCAGAGAAAATGGGCAAATATTCCAAAGGTGCTTTCGGTAGTGCAAATGAACAAGGCATCGCAAACGTAAGTGGCGGTCAGCACTGCCGCGCTGAATTCTACCTTGCAGGGTTTGGTTGGGTACCAGTTGATTCCGCAGACGTTGCAAAAATGCGTTTAGCAGAGAAAAAATCTGTTGAAGATAAAGATACACAAGCCGTAGCAAAATATTTGTTTGGTAACTGGGAAGCAAACTGGGTGGGATTTAATCATGCCCGTGACTTCGATTTATATCCACAACCAGAACTGGCTCCAATCAATAACTTCGGCTATCCGTATGCTGAAGTGGGTGGCGATCCATTAAATTCCTTTGATCCAAAAGAATTTAAATATGACTACGTCTCTAAAAAACTCTAATAAATCCTTTTGGGTTGCGATTGCCACCGCACTTAGCGCCGCGGTGGCATCAACTTTGTGCTGCATCGCACCATTAATTTATTTAGTGTTCGGCGTATCGTCTACTTGGTTGATTGGCTTGGGCGAATATGATTATTTGCGTATTCCCATGCTCATTATTTCATTATGCGCCTTTGCCTATGGATTTTGGCTGTTGATGTTTTCCAAAAAAATCATTTGTAGCAAATATATTTCCCGTAAAAAACTCATCGTTTTATATTGGATTGTATTTATCGTGATGATTTTTTTCTTAACCTATCCAACAATTTTGCCTTGGATTTTAGAATTAGCTAATTAGGAATAAAAATGAAGAAATTATGTACCGCACTTTTACTTTCGCTGTTTGCAATCTCTTTCGCTCATGCGAATGAAACCAAACAAATTGTGCTAAAAGTAAAAGAAATGAATTGCCAGCTTTGCGCTTACTTAGTCAATAAAGAACTGCGTAATATTGATGGCGTGATTTCAACAAAACCATCCATTAAAGATGGTTTAGTGACGGTTGTGGAAGATCCTAAAGTCACAAACCAGCAATTATTCGATGCGATTCATAAGCTGAAATATACTGCTGAAGTCGTAAATTAAATGCTAAATATCTAGCAAAAAAAGTGCGGTTAATATTGAGAAGTTTTAAAACTCTTTGGAAATTGACCGCGCTTTATATCTGAACATTTTAAATTACATTCTACTCAAATATCAATCTATCCAATATTTCTAAACATTACTTTTTTGAAACGTCTCGAATATTACCATCGCTTATTTCTAGCTTCAATTATCAAAACTAGAGTCGCCATTGCAGCAGATCCATTTAGCCAGAAATATGCCATTTTCTTAAAATCAGAAAAAGAATAACTATCAACTTTTAGAAGTAGTTCAAACAAACTAAATGCTAATGTAGAAAATGTAAAACAAATAATAAATATAATTACCCAAAATATAAGATATTGAAGTAATAGCTTAGTTTTCAATATTCCTCCCGATATATCGGCTCGTTATTATCGATATATATTACTTACTTTAACTATGTTCATCAAACCACTACTAATGGCTAGATATGATGTTGCATCGAGTTTAAACACAAAGTGCGGTCAAACTTGACCGCACTTTTTTATCTTTAAAAAATCGACTTATTTAATCACGCCACATGCCATACGTGGGCCGCCACCGCCAAGTGGAGCTGGATGATCGGAGTGATTATCACCACCAGCGTGGATCATAATAGAGTGACCGCGAACATCATCTAAATGTTTAAGACGTGGCGCTAAAACAGGATTAGTTGCAGTGCCATCATGTAATACAGTTAATGCCGGTAAATCACCTAAGTGTGCATCATCTTGCCATGGGTAACCGTGTTGTTTTGCACCTTTAGGATCCCAGTGACCGCCAGCGCCTAAACCTGCTGTCAATTTACCCTCTTTTTCTTTTGGCTCACAGCTTGGGTTTTCATGGATGTGGAAACCATGTAAGCCTTCGCTTAATCCTTGTAAATTAGGGGTAAACACAAGGCCATAGTTAGATTCGGTAATAGTCACTGTACCCACATCTTTGTTACCGTTTACTGGATCAAGTTGCTGCACTTTCACTTCAATAGAAGCACCTTTTGGTGCCATATTGTGATCATGATTATGCTCATGTGCTTGCGCCACACCAACTGAACATACCGCACTAACCGCTAGTGCTAATAAGGTTTTCATATTCATTGCAATCTCCTTTATTGCAGTAAAAACTCATGATTATTTTAGTCAATTTCGTTTAAAAAGCCGACAAGTTTTTACGAAAATTTCACATTATTTTAAACATCCACGTACAATCAATACGCCAACATTTCGAGCTTGCGCTACGGCTTTCGGTTTACTCAGTTTAATTTTTAATCCTTGAAGTTGATAACGTGACTCAAGCAAATCCGCCACTTCATAAGCCACTCGCTCAATCAACAAGAAAGGTTTGCTTTCCACATAATCAATTATCACTTGGCTCACTTCAGCATAATTCAAACAATATGCAACATCATCCGTTTCCGCCGCTTGTTTACAATCCCAAGCCATTTCCAAATCAAACACAAGTTTTTGCTTAATTTGCTGTTCCCAATCATATACGCCAATTTGAGCAAAAACAGTCAATTCTTCAATAAAAACACGATCCATAAGATTTCCTCTAAAATTATTGTAGGCGTATGCTATCAACTTTGGGTAGAATAACGAATAATTTTTCTTGCTGGAGTACAAAATGAGCCTTTTTGCCCTTTTTTATATGCTTTGTGCCTATCTTTTAGGCTCTATTTCCAGTGCTATTCTAATTTGTCGCGTTGCAGGCTTGCCTGATCCTCGTCAAAATGGATCAAACAATCCAGGTGCGACAAATGTACTTCGTATCGGAGGCCGCTGGTCTGCTCTCGCCGTACTGATTATTGATATTTTAAAAGGCATGACGCCAGTATGGGTTGGTTACTATTTAGGACTCACACAATTTGAATTAGGCATGGTCGCACTAGGTGCTTGCTTGGGGCACATATTCCCAATATTCTTCCAATTCAAAGGCGGCAAAGGCGTCGCAACCGCTTTCGGTGCGATTGCTCCAATTTCTTGGGCTGTAGCGGGTTCTACATTAGGCACTTGGGTCTTCGTTTTTCTTATCAGCGGTTATTCTTCATTAAGTGCGGTTATTTCTGCTTTACTTGTGCCTTTTTATGTGTGGTGGTTTAAACCTGAATTTACTTTTCCCGTTGCCTTGGTCTGTTGTCTATTAATTTATCGTCATCACGATAATGTTCAACGTTTATGGCGCGGTCAAGAAGATAAAGTTTGGGCTAAATTTAAAAAGAAATAAAAAATTCACCGCACTTTTCTAAATTTCCACTGGAGTTTCCTGTGCATACTAAAGGTTCCGTTTCCACCCGTATTGCGAAATATTTATTTATCATTCTTATCGTTGCTGGTGTGATTAGCTCGCTAAGTTTGGCAATTATGAGCAGTAATAAATATGACGCAGAAGCCATTAATATTTCAGGTTCTTTGCGGATGCAAAGTTATCGCCTGCTCTATGAAATGCAAGAACAACCAGACAGTGTGGAAACGAACTTACGTCGTTATCATATAAGCCTTCATTCATCTGCTTTACTAGAAGTTCAAAATCAATTTTTCACACCGAATGTATTAAAATATTCCTATCAAAACATTTTGCAACGTTGGACGAACATGGAAAAATATGCCCGCCAACACGATGTAAAAAACTATAGTAATCAGCTCACTGACTATGTGGCAGATGTTGATTATTTTGTGTTTGAGCTACAACGTTTTAGTGAACAAAAATGGATTTTGGGCGTATCGGTACTTTTTTTCGCGATGTGGTTAATTTTACTCATGGTGTCTTATGTAATTTGGTACACACAGCGGGAAGTCGTAAAACCACTGCACTTAATGACGAAAGCCAGTATGCAAGTGCAAATGCGCCAATTTAATCACATCCCGCTTGATACAACGAAACAAAATGAACTCGGTACATTGGCGCGTATCTTCACACAAATGTCCACGGAGCTTGGTCAGCTTTATTCACGTTTGGAAGAAACAGTAAACGAAAAAACACAAAAGTTACGCCAAACCAACCGCTCTTTGACGACCCTTTATCAAAGTTCTCAAATTCTTAATGCCAACACGATCAACGATAAAGTATTAAACCAAGTGCTTGACCACATTCTGGTCAGCGAGAATTTGAAATATATCAAAGTTGAAGTTATGGGTGCAGAGCATTGGGATATTGCTTTTGGTACTCAAGATTTAGACTGCTCTTTGCAAACTGAGACACTTTCTGTCGATAATGAAGAATTCGGTGCACTCTCTTGGCAAGCAGGATTGCCTTGTCCCGATCCGAGAATGATGCAAAACCTTGCTCAAATGCTTGGGCGAGCCCTTTATTTCCAAAAAAGTTTACGCCAACAAGAACAGCTCTTATTGATGGAAGAGCGGTCAATTATCGCGCGAGAACTACATGACTCGTTGGCTCAAGTGCTATCGTTTTTACAGATCCAACTTACATTACTTAAACATAACTTGAAGAAAGAAGGCGATTCATCCAAAGAACAAAGTTTGGTCATTATTCGTGATTTTGAACAGGCTCTTTCGAGTGGATATGCACAATTACGCGAGCTTTTAGCCACTTTCCGTTTAACTATACAAGAAGCTAATTTACAGCTTGCGCTAGAACAAGTGATTGAGTCATTACGTTCACAAACAACGATGCAAATGAACGTTAATTGTCAATTGCCATCACAAAGTTTGAATCCACAACAACTGGTTCACGTGCTACAAATTGTACGCGAAGCGACCACCAATGCGATCAAACATTCTCAAGGCACAGCAATTGAAATTAGCGCCAAAATTAATGCAGAAGGCGAATACGAAATTTTAGTTGAAGATAATGGTATCGGTATTCAAGACCTTGAAGAACCTGAAGGTCATTATGGGTTAAATATTATGACTGAACGTAGTCGCCAACTTAACGCAGAATTTAACATCATCCGTCGCGAACAAGGCGGTACACAGGTGAAAATCACGCTTCCACACGCATTATGTTGATTACGGTGGATATAATTATTCATAGCAGCTGGCATAAAAGATAAATTTTTTATGCACCCGATAATGGTATTTTAAATGCAAAATTTACAACCTTTTCACACTTTCCATATTCATGCTAATGCTCGTGAAATTATCGAAGCGCATAGCATTGAACAACTACAACAAGCATGGGCTCATTCAAAAGCGGAAAATTTACCCGCACTTTTTCTAGGTCAAGGCAGTAATATGCTATTTTTGGATGATTTTAATGGTGTGGTGATTTTAAATCGTTTAATGGGCATTACTCACCAACAAGATTCTGATTTTCACTACCTGCATGTGAATGGCGGTGAAAATTGGCATGAATTGGTAGAGTGGTCTATTAACAATGGTATTTATGGATTAGAAAATCTGGCTCTGATTCCTGGCTGTGCAGGCTCTGCACCAATTCAAAATATCGGTGCATACGGTGTGGAATTTAAAGACGTATGCAATTATGTGGATGTACTTAATTTAAACACGAATGAAACCTTCCGACTCGACGTAGAACAATGTGAATTTGGTTATCGTGAAAGTATTTTCAAACATCGTTATCAACAAGGTTATGCGATTACAGCGGTTGGATTAAAGCTCACAAAAAATTGGCAGCCTATTCTAAAATATGGCTCGCTTGTAGAGTTCGATCCCCAAACAGTCACCGCTAAACAAATTTTTGATGAAGTCTGTCATATCCGTCAAAGTAAATTACCTAATCCAAATGAATTTGGTAATGCGGGCAGCTTCTTTAAAAATCCAGTTGTCAGTTCAGAACATTTTGAGGAAATAAAAAAACATCACGAAAATCTACCGCACTTTCCACAGGCAGATGGCTCAGTGAAATTAGCGGCGGGCTGGCTGATTGATCAATGCAATCTTAAAGGTTTTCAAATTGGCGGTGCAGCCGTTCATGAAAAACAAGCATTAGTATTAATTAACAAAAGTGGAGCAACAGGACAAGACATAGTCAAACTCGCCCATCACGTTCGCCAAACCGTTGCAGAAAAATTTGGTGTATATTTACAACCTGAAGTCCGCTTTATTGGTGCAACTGGCGAAGTAAATAGCGAGCAAACTATCGCATAATTTATATAGATTAAGGAAATAAACCATGAGCTTTAAAGAAATTTTAGAAACCTTACCCACAATCGATCATTTAACTGGTTTAAATGTGATGGATGGTGAAACTATTATCCACAACATTCCAGCCATACCAGGTAAATTAGGTTCGCTTCGCCTTTATAATGCGTTGGCTGAAAAATTTAACGGGAAATTAAACCGCACTTCCGCACAACAAGGCGTTGAATGGTTTGCAGAACACGTCGAAGATGCAAAAGTGAATCCAGGCAAGCATCCGAACATTGATTTACTATTTAAAGTAATTGATGAAAATCTTAATTTAACCCTGATCCCACTTTGCTAATTAATCAAAATTATTTAGAATAATTGAACTTTTGATTGATAAAACCTGTCTTATTAACAAATTGGTTCAATAAGATAGCTTATTGTGCTATAACTAGGTACATTGATTGGCAAAAGCCAAAATAAAGAAGGGAAACGATGGATAAAGAAACACAAATGATGTTAGTTCCTCAAGGCAGTATCGAAGGTTATATTCGTGCGGCAAATGAATATCCGATGCTGACCGCAGAGGAAGAAAAGGAATTGGCAGAACGTTTGTATTATCACGAGGATTTAGATGCAGCGAAAAAACTCATTTTGTCGCATCTTCGTTTCGTGATCCATGTTGCGCGTGGCTATTCTGGCTATGGTTTGCCACAAGCTGACTTAATCCAAGAAGGCAATATCGGCTTAATGAAAGCTGTTAAACGTTTTAACCCTGAAGTTGGTGTACGTTTGGTGTCATTCGCCGTGCATTGGATTAAAGCTGAGATCCACGAATATGTTCTTCGTAACTGGCGTATCGTAAAAGTCGCAACCACGAAAGCTCAACGTAAATTATTTTTCAACCTACGTAAAACTAAACAACGTTTAGGCTGGTTTAATGAAAATGAAGTTGATATCGTAGCAAATGAATTGGGTGTTTCCAAAGAAGATGTGATCGAAATGGAATCGCGTATGAGCGGTGCCGATGTAGGTTTTGATTTACCCACTGATGATGCTGAAACAGAGACCTATTCTCCAGCTCTTTATTTGGAAGATAAAAGTTCTAATTTCGCAGCTGAGCTTGAAAATGAAAACTTTGAAAGCCAAGCAACCGAGCAATTAGGTGCAGCGCTACAAAGTCTAGATGCACGTAGTCAAGATATTATAAAAGCTCGTTGGTTAGACGATAACAAAGCCACATTACACGACTTAGCGGCAAAATATAATGTCTCTGCGGAACGTATCCGTCAATTAGAAACTAATGCACTGAAAAAATTAAAAAGTGCGGTGAGTTTTTAAATAATTTAGAAAAAGAAAACCTGCTAATTAGCAGGTTTTTTTATTTATCATTTAAACGTAATTTCAAATCTTCAGCAGTTTGGCAAGTCTTAATCTTATCAAACACTTGGTTCGCCTCATCATATTCCTTATTCAAATAACGTAACCATTGTTTAATGCGTGCCACATGGTAAAAACCGCTGTCATATTCATTTTCGACATTAGCATATTTTTGCAAGATTTTTTGAATCTCACACCAAGGCATTTTTTCTGCATTTGATTTCAGAACATGGCTTAAGTTCGGAATATTCAACGCGCCTCGTCCTACCATTAAATCCTGACAACCTGTTTGAGATAAGCAATCTTGCCCATCTTGCCAATGCCAAATTTCTCCGTTAGCAATAACTGGAATGGATAAACGCTCTCGTACTTCGCCAATTTTTTTCCAATTAATTCGATCAGCGCGATAACCATCAGATTTTGTGCGTCCATGAACTGTAATTTCGGTTGCGCCACCTTGCTCTACCGCGTCAGCGATTTCAAAAGCTTGAGAAATATCATCCCAACCTAACCGCACTTTTACACTAACAGGAAACTCATTGGGCACAGCTTGGCGTAAGGCTTGAGTTGCACGATAAATCAATTCAGGCTGTTTCAATAATGCCGCACCACCATTGCTTCCATTCACAGTTTTAGAGGGGCAACCACAATTTAAATCAATGCCATGAGAACCAAGTTCTATCGCACGAATCGCATTTTCAGCAAGGCATTCTGGATGCTGCCCTAGTAACTGCACTCGCACTGGCGTACCAGAAGAAGTAAAGCCCTGATTTTTTAATTCAGGGCATAAACGATAAAATACTTTTTCAGGAAGAAGTTGATCAACTACTCGGACAAATTCTGTTATACATAAATCGTAGTCATTCACTTCAGTGAGAAGTTGACGCACAAAGGGATCTAGAACCCCTTGCATCGGCGCAAGAATAACACGCACTATTTCCAGCCTTTTGCTTTACAAATTAAATCGTAAGCAGCTTGAATCTGTTGAGTTTTTTCTTTTGCCATTTCCATCATTTCTGGAGGTAAACCTTTCGCCACAAGTTTATCTGGATGGTGTTCATTCATTAAACGACGATAAGCGCGCTTAACCGTGTTTTGCTCATCGGACTCAGTCACACCCAATACTTTATAGGCATCATTTAAAGTTGGGCCAGAAGCATGTTGGTAACCACCACTATTTTGTTGCTGATATTGGTAGCCCCCTTGATAGGCACCTTGTTGATATTGCTGATAGAAACCGCCTTGAGTAAAAGCTCGAGCAGCCATTTCCATTGCAATCATTTGTTCAAATTGCATACGAGAAAGACCAAGTTCTTCAGCAATCACATAAAGTACTTCCTTCTCATTTTCGTGAAGTTCTGAATCGGCAAAAGCCGCTTGAACTTGCACTTGTAAGAACATTCGCAATAAATCAGCACGCTGCCCACAACCAATGCGAAATTCACGGATAACTTGGCGAATTGGGAAATCAGATTCTTTACCACGACGAAATGCATCTTGCGCTAATTTACGCCCCGCATCATCCAGTTTAAGCTGAATCATTAATTGATTAGCTAATTGAATATCTTCTTCTGTTACACGCCCTTTAGATTTACTTAAATGCCCTAACACCGCAAAGGTGGTTTGCATAAACAAGTCTTGACGCGTTGTTTTCTTTTTAAAGAAACTGGAACTTACTGAACCAAGTTCATACAATTTTTTATCTGCGATGGAACCTAAAACAAGCCCAGCAATCGCACCAAAAAATCCACCAACTTTCCAACCTAAAAATACGCCTATAATTTTTCCAATAAATCCCATTCTTTCCCCTGTTAAGTCAAAGTGCGGTTATTTTTATAATGTTATTTATAATGATGACAAAAATTTATTTCTCAAGTTTTATACGCCAAATTCAGCACGATAAGCACGCATTTCTGACAAATGGCTACTGTATCGAGGATCTTGTTCAATAAATTGCATCAAATCATCTAAATCAATGATTGATAGCACTTGGCATTGATAATCACGTTCTACTTCTTGAATTGCTGAAAGCTCGCCTTTTCCTCGCTCCTTACGGTTTAGAGCGATTAATACAGCCGCAAGCTCTGCCTGATTTGCACTGATTAATTCCATAGATTCACGAATTGCAGTACCCGCCGTAATCACGTCATCTACAAGCAAAATTTTTCCTTGCAATGGGCTACCAATTAAATTGCCGCCCTCTCCGTGATCTTTCACTTCTTTGCGATTAAAACACACGGGTTTATCAATACCATAACGATTAAATAACGCCACCGAAACTGAAGTGCCAATTGGAATACCTTTGTAAGCAGGGCCAAAAACAACATCAAAATCTACCGCACTTGCCTGAATTGCCGCAGCATAAAACTCGCCTAAACGCGCTAAATCTGCCCCCGTATTAAACAGACCCGCATTGAAGAAATACGGACTTTTACGCCCCGATTTCAAAGTAAACTCACCGAATTTCAATACATTTCGGCTTAAAGCAAATTCGATAAAATCGCGTTTATATTGTTCCATTTTTTAACCCCTATAAACTATGTTTATAAGCCTAGCGCTTCGCGTTGAGCGACAAAAATTTGATTACAACCTTGTTTCGCTAAATCTAATAATGTTAATAATTCTTCATGACTAAATGGCTCGCCTTCTGCAGTGCCTTGCACCTCAATCATGCGACCATCTTCCATCATCACAACATTCATATCGGTTTCCGCTGCAGAATCTTCCACATATTCCAAATCACAAACAGCTTGACCATCAACAATCCCCACAGAAATCGCCGAAACCAAACCTTTAATTGGGTTAATTTTTAATGTGCCATTCTCAATTAAACCATTGATCGCATCACATAATGCAACTGCAGCACCAGTAATGGATGCAGTTCGTGTGCCGCCATCTGCTTGAATAACATCGCAATCTAAAGTAATCGCACGTTCACCCAGTGCTTTAAGATCCACCATCGCTCGCAAAGAACGGGCAATTAAGCGTTGAATTTCCATTGTGCGTCCGCCTTGTTTACCTTTAGCCGCTTCACGTTGCATACGACTATGTGTTGAACGTGGCAACATTCCGTATTCAGCCGTGACCCAGCCTTGCCCTTGTCCTTTTAAGAAACGTGGAACAGCATCTTCCACTGTTGCAGTACAAAGCACTTTAGTATCACCAAATTCAACCAGCACGGAACCTTCAGCGTGTTTAGTATAGTTACGGGTAATTTTAATTTGGCGGGGTTGATTATTTTCTCGATTATTTGGACGCATAATTATTCCTTGATATGGTTTAGAACGATGTAATAAAAAAGCGCACTATTCTAGCACGCTTTAGTTTTCATTATTGGGTAGTTTTTTCAAAGTCACGAATTTTATGAAAAGTTTCGTTCAAATCTGCCGCAAAATTAATTTTTTGAATATCTGGAGAAGAATTAGATTTAACTAACATTCTCAACGGCTGGAATTGCATATTGCACAAGTAAAGTTGTTGATGCGGCAACATATGTTGAACAAATCGGGTAATCGCATGAATTCCACCAGCATCAAGTACTGTCACTGCATCACATTGCAGCACAATATGTCGGATTTCATGATCGGTATGAACCGTTCTATCATGCAAATCCGCAAATAATTTATCCGCAGCGGCAAAGAAAAGCGGACCGCTAATTCGGTAAACCAAAACATCATCTAAATCATCAGGCGCATTGTGTTCAATGGCTTTTGTCATCTCAGCAATCGTCCGAATAAACAAGAGACTTGCAAGCAACACTCCGACACTAATCGCAATCACCATATCAAATAATACGGTCAAAATAAGACAAGTCAGCAACACTGTCATTTCATTTTTGCCTGAACGGCGAGCAAGGTGAATAATATCGTGCACACTCGCCATATTCCACGCGACCACCAACAACAAAGCAGCCATAGATGACAAAGGCAAATAAGAAAGGGCTTGCGAAAACAAAAGTAAAGCGAATAAAACAAGTATTGCGTGCACAACACTTGATATTGGCGATACCGCCCCTGATTTCACATTAGCCGCAGAACGAGCAATTGCAGCTGTTGCAGTAATCCCGCCAAAAAACGGAGAAATGATATTCCCCAAGCCCTGTGCTAATAACTCGTTATTAGAGTGATGTTTAGTATCTGTCATATTATCTAAAATCACTGCACAAAGAAGTGATTCGATTGCTCCTAATACGGCCATTGAAAAAGCAGCGGGTAATAAAGCTTGCAAGCTATTAAAATCCCAATGAATTAATTGACCTTGCGCATCAGGAATATTCCACGGCAGAGAAAAATCTGGCAATACATTAGGAATTCCATGACCAATGGAACCATCAGGCAAAGTATATTGGAATGCAGATCCAATCGTCGCCACCTCAAAACCAAAATGCTGTAATGCCAGAGCTAAAATCGTGCCAATAATCACAGCAGGTAGATGCCCTGGCACTGCCAAACGCAATTTATGCCATTGAGTTAGGACTAATAGAGTTACCACACCAACCGTTGCATTCGCCCAATTTATCGTAGGAAGTGCGGTAAAAATTGTTTGAATTTTTTCAAGATAATGCGCCGGCATTTTTTCTATGGAAAGCCCCAAAAAATCCTTAATCTGCAAAGTACCAATAGTAATGCCAATCCCACAAGTAAAACCTAAGGTGACGGGCAAAGGAATATATTCAATTAAACGCCCTAGACGAAATAACGCCATCAAAACCAAAATCAGCCCAGAAAGCAACGTTGCCATCAAAAGACCGCTTAGCCCAAATTGCTGGGTAACAGGGTAAAGAATCACAACAAAAGCGGCAGTAGGCCCAGATATATTAAAGCGAGAACCACCAGTCAGCGCGATAACGATACCCGCAATAATTGCCGTATAAAGACCATGTTGTGGCGGTACACCACTCGCAATCGCCAAAGCCATGGAAAGCGGAATTGCAATCACCCCCACAGTCAACCCTGAAATAATGTCGCGAATCAGCGATTTTTTCGAATAACCTAAACGAAAGGAATCTTTCAGCGCGCTAAAGGGTTTTACGGCTAAAAAAACATTTTTAGAAAATAATGCTTTAATATGCATAAAAAAACTACAAACGATAAATAAAGTGCGGTTATTCTAGCGAAACTTTTAAAAGTTTTTTATGTTCTAGCGCAAAAAACTTGACTAAACTGGAGCAAATCTTTATAGTTTGCGCACCTTTTACGGTGAGATGTCCGAGTGGTTGAAGGAGCACGCCTGGAAAGCGTGTATGTGGGAAACTGCATCAAGGGTTCAAATCCCTTTCTCACCGCCATCCTAATTTTATTCCCTAATCATTCCCCTTTTCTTTCTTCTTCAAATTCAGTTTTTTTATTCTAATTATTTTTGTTATTACGCTCATTGAATTTTTTCATCAATGCAGTAAACTAGCCACCGATTTTTAATCACCTTTCTTTTCACTTTAAATGTTACCCGCGAGTAACAAAAGGACACATCATGACAAACAAAGTAAACAGTTATGGCTGGAAAGCCTTAATTGGCTCTGCCGTCGGCTATGCAATGGACGGTTTCGATCTTCTCATTTTAGGTTTCATGCTTAGTGCAATTTCTGCTGACTTAAATCTAACACCCGCACAAGGTGGCTCTCTCGTGACATGGACTCTTATTGGTACAGTATTTGGCGGTATTTTATTTGGCGCATTAAGCGATAAATACGGTCGTGTACGCGTACTGACTTGGACCATTCTTCTTTTTGCGGTATTTACTGGGTTATGTGCGCTTGCACAAGGTTATTGGGACTTACTGATTTATCGCACAATTGCGGGCATTGGCTTAGGCGGTGAATTTGGAATTGGGATGGCTCTAGCAGCAGAAGCATGGCCCGCACGTCACCGAGCTAAAGCGGCATCTTATGTTGCATTGGGTTGGCAAGCTGGTGTGTTAGGTGCAGCATTACTTACACCATTATTGCTCCCGCATATTGGCTGGCGTGGAATGTTCTTGGTGGGTATCTTCCCTGCATTTGTCGCTTGGTTCTTACGTTCTCATCTGCACGAACCCGAAATTTTCACGCAAAAACAAACCGCACTTTCAACGCAATCCAGTTTTACTGATAAATTACGTTCATTCCAGCTTCTGATTAAAGACAAAGCCACGAGCAAAATTAGTCTTGGTATCGTCGTACTCACTTCTGTACAAAACTTCGGTTATTACGGCATTATGATTTGGTTACCTAATTTCTTATCAAAACAACTTGGATTCAGTTTAACTAAATCTGGACTTTGGACAGCCGTTACCGTCTGCGGCATGATGGCTGGCATTTGGATTTTCGGACAACTCGCCGACCGCATCGGACGCAAACCAAGTTTCTTACTTTTCCAATTAGGCGCAGTGATAAGTATCGTGGTTTACTCACAACTTACCGATCCTGACATCATGCTTCTTGCTGGAGCATTTTTAGGTATGTTTGTGAACGGAATGATGGGTGGTTACGGTGCATTAATGGCAGAAGCCTACCCAACAGAGGCTCGAGCAACAGCACAAAACGTACTTTTCAATATTGGTCGTTCTGTAGGGGGATTTGGACCTGTAGTTGTGGGCGCGGTTGTACTCGCCTACTCTTTCCAGACGGCCATCGCCCTACTTGCGATTATCTACGTAATTGATATGTTAGCGACAATTTTCTTAATCCCTGAATTAAAAGGTAAAGCCTTAGACTAAGAAAATATAAAAGATAAAAATGCTCGCCAAGTGCGAGCATTTCTTTATGCAATAAAAGGAAGTAATTTTGAAAATACTTGTTCAGCTGAAATCTCTTTCATTGAACTTGCCGATAAATAATGCTGATTTTTACCATAACAGCCAATCAATTTAGGATCCGTTGCGCCATAAAGCGTAATATTGGGTTTATCCAGTGCAGCAGTTAAATGCGCCAAGCCTGTATCCACTGACACAACGGCTTTTGCATTTGCAAGCTGTTTTGCAAGCTCCGTTAAAGTTAACTTAGGCAACACGATCACATTAGAATGAGCTTGAGTCAAACGCTCTGCTTGCGCTTTTTCTTGTTCATTTCCCCAAGGCAAGCGAATTTCGTAATCAGAAAGTGCGGTAATTTTTTCAATCAATTTTTGCCATTCTAATTCTTCCCAATGCTTATCTGCTCGAGTTGTAGAATGAATGAATATCACATTGTTTTGTTCTGAAGTTTGATGAAGAAAATGGCGAGCAATACCATAGTCACTCTGAACCTGAGGTAATTCATAACCTAAACTCTGGGCAAAAAGCTGACGAATTCGTTCCACCGCATGCTGTTGATAAGAAATGGCATATTTTTTATCGTAGAAAAAAGATGCTAACGGCTCTCGAATACTTTGACGATCATAGCCATGTTTCATACCTTGAGCGAAACGAGTTGCAAATAATGCACTTTTAATGAGCCCTTGCGCATCAATTACCGCATCATAGTTTTCAGCCTGCAACAAAGTGCGGTAATTTTTCCACTCATTTCTTGTTTGAATGGAAAAAGGCGATTTACGCCAACGGCGCAAAGCAATAGGAATCACGCGATTTACGACGGAATGCCAACGTGGAATTTCTGCAAAGTTTTCTTCCACCACCCAATCAATGCTTAAACTGGGGATCGCCTTTTGAGCATCAGTCAAGGCGGGCAAAGTGTGGATAACATCCCCCATAGAGGAAGTCTTAATCACACATACTTTCATTTAATTAACCTTCTTCCCCAGTGCATAATCCCAAGCCCAGATACGGCTAAAATGCCCCCAATAATTAAGGAGGAATCCACTTGTTCATTCAACCAAACGGCTGAAAATAAAATGCCTAAAATCGGCACAAGAATAATGTAAGCCGAGGCATTGCCTGCCCCTAAGTGTTTCACACCATCAAAATACCATGCATAAGCCAATACCGTTGCACCAAATGCAAGACCAAGTAAACTAAACCATTGCACTCCATTTAATTGAAATACGGTTGCCCAATCTTCCGCACTTTCCGTCCATAATGCTGCCAACGTCAGCATGAAAAAACCAAAAGTAGAAGAAATCGTGGTAGCGGTGAGAGAATCAATTCCGATTAATACTTTACGAGCCAATAAAGTATAAGCAACCCAGCAAACTAAAGCACAAAGCAATAACATTTGACCGAATCCAAAATTTTGTAAGAGGTTAGTTGGATTCCCTTTTGTCATGGCTAACAAAGAACCGCTAATGGCAATAATCATCCCTAACACAACCCAGCGATTCCATTTTTCTTTAAATAATAAAATCGCAAAAAACATCGTAAAGACTGGATTAGAGGCAACGACCATCGTTCCTTGCCCTGCTGGAACATATTTCAAACCCCAAATAAAGAAAGTCGAATAACCAAAGATCCCAAGCAAAGCCGTTAACAATAACCCCACCCATTGATTAGGTCGCAGTTGTTTAGCATATTTGAAACGATTCGCCGCATATAGCCAAATAATGAGTGGAATAATGGCGAAAAAAAAGCGCATGCTTGAAGCAATAAATGTCGGCATAGCTTGGGCAACCACTCGTCCCCAAGGCCAAGAGGCGCCCCATAAAATCACCATTCCAATTAATTGTAAATGTATGCGGAGAGGGTTCATATCATTAACATATCCAGTTACGCCTTTTCTATTTACTTAAAGGCTCTGCTTGGTAAGCTTTTATTTTTTCTCGTAAAGCGGCTTCAAATGCTTCTCGATGAGCATCATCTTGAAAGGCTGAATGAGGAATTAAGAAAAACAAGCCTGTATCAACTCGAATTATTAAGTAACCATAATGATTTTCGATATGATGAATGTACCGATAATTATATAAAGTTTGACAGAGCGCTATTTCAGAATATAAACCATCGTCTTGAATACGTACGGTTCTCTTTTCTTGCTCTATTCTATTAAGTACTTGGCTTTGAATTGCTCGATTATTTAAATAAGGTTGAATTAAAACTGCGTATATAAATGCTAATAGAGAAATGACAAGTAATATATATCCCACATAATAAGCCAAAATATTTTCATAATAATCATAAAAATATTCAGACCAATCCATCATTACAAAGGCAATAAAACAGCTTGGAATCAGAAATAATAAATACAATAGGAAATCACCAATATGCATTATATTACGAAATTTATTATGTTTATAAATATCACGACTTACTTTCCTAGCTACTTTAGAATAACTTTTATCTAATACAGGTTGATATGTAATTTCCATTTTATATTCCTTTTTTGTTAGCACTTAAAAGTGCGGTCAATTTTTCCAATACTTTTTTCGGCGTAATATCGATCAAACTTTGATGATATCCTTCAGCGCTGTCGGTGCTTTTACGCACTTTAATCAAATCGCCTTCAATTAAACGGATGATTTCCGCTTTATCTGATAGTGGCGGCGTATACGTTGGGCTGGTTGGGCCATAAAGCGCAACCAATGGGCGATCTGTGGCTGCCGCAATATGCATTAAGCCGCTATCATTACTCACCACTGCTGTGCAGTTAGCAATTAAATCCACAGCTTGATTCAGGTTAGTTTGCCCCGCTAAATTTAAACAAAATGATTGTAGCTCGGCTGGTAATGCATTGCGGATTTGCTCTCCTGCTTCCACATCTTTTGGTGAACCAAATAATTCTACCGCATAGCCTTTTTCAATGAGCATTTCGGCCAATTTAGCATAATGATAATGCGGCCAACGTTTAGCTGGACCAAATTCTGCGCCAGGACAAAAACCAATAATTGGACGTTCGCCTAAAAGTGCGGTTTGTTTTTCAAATTTTTTTAAGGTTTGAGCTTGTTGCGCTGGCTCAACCGTCAAATAGGGTTTTAAGACAGGAATATCATCAGCTTTTGGTACAGTATCTTTTTCAAAAGCCAATGCAACATAACGCTGCACCATCATTGGATAATCTTTTTTATTGGCTCGTAAATCATTCAATAAAATATAACGGCTTTCGCCTTTCCAACCACGACGATGAGCAATTTTTGCGAAAAAAGGAACAAACGCAGATTTTAATGAATTAGGTAAAACAATCGCCATATCATATTGTTCACGCAAAGACTTTCCTAAACGATAACGCGTTCCCAATTCAAAGGTTCCGTGCCCTAATGGCATTTCAATCGCCTTACGCACCTCTGGCATACGCGCAAGCAAAGGCTTACACCAATTTGGTGCCATCACATCAATATTGCAATTTGGATATTGAATTTTCAGTTGCTGGTACAAGCTGTGCGACATCATCATATCGCCAACCCAAGAAGGGCCAATAATTAGAATATTCATTTTCTGTCTTTCAGATAAAAGTGCGGTCAAAAATATTTGTTATTATGGCACAGAGTTGAATAAAAATATTCTCCTTTAACAATTTAGTCGAAACTCTTTAGGAGTCATTTCAAATTCTTTCTTAAAAACAGAATAAAAATATTGAATTGATGGATAGCCGCAAATCTCAGCAATTTCTTGAATAGAAATATCTGTTTGTTGTAATAAATTCTTTGCTCGGGAAATTTTTTCTTCGTGGATGACTTGGTGAATTGTTTTATTCATTTCATTCTTAAAACGTTGTTCAAGATTAGAACGTGAGGTTTCAAGATGATCTAAAACTTGTTCTACTTTAATTCGATGACAGGCACGATGACGAATATAATGCATTGCTTGAATGACAAGCGGATCTGTTAATGATCGATAATCTGTAGAATTTCGAGAGTGAACGGTAATCGGTGGAATTAAAATAGGGGTATGTGAAACTTTTTGACCATTGAGTAATTTGTGTAATAATTTCGCAGCTTGATAACCAATCTCTCTCGTGCCTTGTTCTACGGAGGAAAGGGACACACGCGATAAATATTGGATCAATTCTTCATTATCAATACCAACCACACAAAGCTCTTCAGGTACAGCAATTTTACTGTACTCACAAGCCTGCAATAAATGACGAGCACGCGCATCCGTAACAGCAATAATACCAGTATGAGAAGGAAGAGATTTTAACCAGACAATTAGCTTTTGTTGCTCTTCCAACCAATTTTGAGCATGAACCTGCACACCCTCATATAGGTAAATAGGGTAATGATTTTTCTCCATCAACTCTACAAAAGCATCTCTTCGTTCTATAGACCAATGCTTATGAGTATTTACTTGCAAACCATAAAATGCAAACTGTGACAGTCCTTTCTCCTGTAAATGAGATAAAGCCATTTCAACCAATGCCATATTATCTGTTGCTACATAAGGAAAGTGCGGATAAAAATCAGCTTGTTTATAAGATCCACCAACTGCTATAGTAGGAATAAGAGTGTGTTGCAATAATTCAACAGTTTTTGGATCATCAAAGTCTGCAATAATGCCATCAATAGAAAGTTGATTAATGGTATCAGTATGATAGATAAATTCATCCTCTACAAAAATATCCCACATACATTGCGATGCCTGAATATATTGTCCAATACCCTCCACCACCTGCCGATCATACACCTTGTTTGCATTAAATAAGAGGGCAATTTTGTAGTATTGTTCCGTCATTTTATATCCTTATCTATGGGAAACCTCTGTTTAAGTTATAATAGAAAAGATATTTAGCTTCAAGATAAAAATAGCCAGAATAACTGGCCATTTTTATATCCAATACCACATTTATTTTTTTAGCTTCGCAATACCTATTCCACTTGCACCATAAATAATAGCAAAGATAATACCGCTCCAACATAAAATTGCCCAAGGTAAATAAGACAATGTTGCAACACCTAATGTGCCTGCCATATATGCACCTGCGGCAGTCCATGGCAAAATAGGTTCAATAATTGTTGCGGAGTCTTCTGCTGTTCGACTTAGATTTTTTGGATGTAATCCTTTTTCTACATACGCATCTTTAAGCATTTCTCCTGGAATTAGAATAGAAATTTGCCCATTACAAGTAACCCCAATCATTGTTAGACCGCAAAGAATCGTTGTAATAATCAAAGAAAGAGTTGAATGAACAAAGGTGAGTAATTTTTGAATAATTACAGTTAATGCACCGCTCAATTGTAATACACCAGCAAATGATAATGCACAGAAACAAATTAATAGTGTTCCCATCATTGAATTCATTCCACCACGATTCAACAAACGACTTAAATCAGAGCTAACTGAAGTATGGTGAATCATTGAGGTATCAAATCCATTAACTGCGCTATTAATCACATCAGATAGAGAGAATTTTTGAATTAAGATAGCATTAATAATTGCGATAAATGCTGATAATAACATCACTGGAATAGTCGGTTTCTTAGTAATAGAGCCCCATAATACAATAGCGACTGGAATAAGTAATAGAAAGTTAAAATGATAAACTTGCTCTAGCTCATGAATCATTGTATTTACTTTTTCTGGAGTCGCCACATTAGAAAAATCGTAGTTTAAACCATATACCACATAGACAGTAGCCGAAAGAATAAAAGATGGTAATGTTGTATAAAGTAAGTGAGCGATATGCTCATATAAATCTACGCCAGCAGCTGCGGATGCAATATTGGTTGTATCAGATAGTGGCGATAATTTATCTCCAAAATACGCACCAGCGACCACAGCACCTGCCGTAGCAGCCAAATTGGCGTCTAATCCAATCGCAACTCCCATAAATGCCACACCAACAGTCCCTGCAGACCCCCAAGAGGTTCCAGTACAAATGGAAACAATAGCAGTAAGGAATAAGGCTGTCACATAAAGATATTCTGGTGATATCGCTTTTAGTCCGTAGTAGATCATCATAGGAATTGTTCCTCCACTAATCCAAGTTCCAATTAATAATCCTACAGTAATTAAAATTAATAGCGCAGGCATTGTTTTAGCTATTTTTTCTGAAATGGCGTCTAAAATATCTAAATAGCAATGACCTAATTTAATAACTAAAAAACCAGCAAATACCGTTGAAATAATCATTAATGGCTCTGCTGGCAAATCAAATAAAGCATACCCAAGCCCTAACAGTAATAGCATCACTATGATTGGTGAAAAAGCTTCTAATGTTGTTGGCATTCTTGTGCGATGAGTGGTTTTCATATTAAATCTCCCTATTGTTTAATAAACAAAACCCATTTTTGATTCGATTCAATGCTTCTAATAATTTTTCTCTAGGCATAGCGACATTCATACGAAAGAAACCGTCTCCCTCTTTTCCAAATTCACTCCCCAAAGATACTTTTACTCTTGATAAATTATTAATCCAATAAGCTAATTCATTTTCATTTATACTTAGCTTTTTATAGTTTATCCAAAGTAAATAAGTTCCATCACTTTCAGTAATATCTAATAATGGAATATACTCATTGAAAAATTCTTTTACTATCTTCTTATTATTCTTTATGTATTCTTTTAGATAGATTACCCAATCAGTACAATATTTATACAACGAAATGATGGCTGGTATAGAGAAATAATTTGGATTATGTATACCTAATGCCATCATTTCTTTTATAAATTTTTCTCGAATTTCTTTATTCTCAATAATTAGGTTAGCTATTTCCAATCCAGGAATATTAAAAGTTTTTGCTGGGGATAAACAGATCATTGAATGATTTGCTACCCATTCATCTAATGATGATATTAGATAGTGGGAATTATTTGTTAATGTAAAGTCTGCATGGACATCATCAGAAATGATAAATACATTATGTTTTTTAGCTAAGTTTATAATTTCAATAAGGACTTCTTTGTTCCAAATCGTTCCAGTTGGATTATGAGGAGAAATTAAAACAAATACTTTAGAATGTTCAAAACATTCCTCTAATAAATGAAAATCAATATGATACTTTCTATTTTCATAAACCAAAGGACATTGATATAATTTTCTGTCATTTAATTTTATCGTGTTTAATATTGGACTATATGAAGGTGATAGAATACATATTCCATCAATTTCTTTTGTAAATGCTCGTATATAAATAGATATAGCTTGAATTATTCTTGGGCAAAATACAATTTTTTCAGAGAGAACAGAATAATGATATTGTTCAAAAATATAATCACTGATTATCTTGTGATAGTCGGCTGGTAATTCAGTATAACCATAAATTCCTAAACGATTAAATTTTTCTAATTCATCTATCATCAATTGAGGTGCTGGAATATCCATATCCGCGACAGACATTGGAATAATATCATTATCTACATTCCATTTAGCACTAAATGTATTTAGGCGATCAATAATCACATCAAAATTATAAAAATTATTCATTATTCCTCCTGATGTATAAGGCAAATTTACTTTAGTCAAAGAAGGAAAGAATTAAAATTACTAAAACTACTTTATCTATTACGTTTTTTCACAACTGTGATCTAGTCCACAATTGTAAATAATCACTATAAAAAATTAAATAATGTAACGGATAAGAACTTGTTTTTTTTTCATAAAAAGATGAAAAATTTCATCATCTAGAAAGCAGTATGTTAGGTAACCATTTCTATAAAATTAAAAAACCGCCATTTTATAAATGACGGTTTTAAATTAATAATTACATCTTTTTCTTATTACTAGTATCTATCCATACAGCAAGTAACAAAATGCCACCTTTGACAATATATTGCCAAAAAGTTGGCACATCAAGCATACTCATACCATTATCAAGCGATGCGATGATAAGTGCGCCAATAACGACCCCAAACACACTTCCTACACCACCAGCTAAGCTTGCCCCTCCAATGACACAAGCTGCAATCGCATCTAGTTCTGCATTTTGCCCAGCAGATGGTGAACCTGCACCTAAACGAGCACTTAAAATCAACCCTGCTATTGCAACTAACACACCATTCATTGCAAATATAATCAGTTTTGTTTTCTCTACATTGATACCAGATAATTTTGCCGCATCAATATTGCCTCCAATCGCATAAACGTGGCGACCGAATGAAGTTTTACGAGAGAGGAATAACCCTAAGATTGCAAGAACTGACAGTACTAAAACAGGAAATGGAATGCCACGATAATCATTAAGTAAATAAATTGCTCCTAATACAATTACTGCAAACAAAGCATATTTCGTAAAATCTTTTGATAATGCAGACACTTCCAGCTGAAGCTGCTGGCGACTTCTACGTTGATAATTTCCCCAAAGAACAAATCCAATAACTGCAATACCACCTAAGATAACCCCTGCAATATCTGATAAATAACCTTGCCCAATAACTGTCATAGTTCCACTAATAGGAGATACAGTTGTGCCATTAGTCAAACCAATCAAAATTCCACGGAATGCGAGATAACCTGCAAGTGTAACAATGAAGGATGGCACTTTACGATAAGCCACCCACCAACCATTCCAAATACCAAAAATTAAACCAAGAGCAATTGTTGCAATAATAGTTACAGGTAATGGGAAGCCCCACCAAACATCGGCAATAGCTGCAAATCCGCCCAGTAGGCCCATAAGTGAACCAACAGATAAGTCAATTTCAGCAGAAATAATGACAAAAACCATTCCAATTGCAAGAATGCCATAATGACTGCAATAGCTATTAACATAATGTAAACTTGTAAATTTACGGATTTTAACTTAAACATAGATTACTCCTTAAGTGCTGTTTCCATAACTTGTTCTTGAGTAAGAGCAGTATTGATAAGACTAGCTTTAAGTTTACCTTGGTGCATAACAAGAACTCTATCACTAATGCCTAAAACTTCTGGTAGTTCTGATGAAATGACAATAATAGCAATCCCCTCTTGTGCTAATTGGTTAATTAACTTATAAATTTCATATTTCGCACCAACATCAATTCCTCTTGTTGGTTCATCTAAAATCAGTATTTTAGGATTTAACAATAAACATTTGGCTAGGATCGCTTTCTGTTGATTACCGCCACTAAGTCGTCCTATTGGCAAATCTGGTGAAAAAGTTTTTACCTTTAGTCGTTTGATGGCTGAGCCAATTATTTGCTCTTCTTTTGCTTCATTAACTACCATTTTTCCGAAACAATAAGATTTCAAAGAAGAAAGCGTAATGTTTTTGCCAACTCCCATAATAGAAACAATGCCGTGTTTCTTCCGATCTTCAGGAACCATCACAATTTTATGTTCAATCGCTTGGGCACAATTTTTGATATTTACTTGTTTTTGATTGATAAAAATATTTCCTTCAAACTTACCTTCATAAGACCCAAATAAGCATTGCACCATGTCTGTACGACCTGAACCAACTAAACCTGCAACACCTAAAATTTCCCCCTCATGAAGACCAAAACTTACGTTATCAACACGCTTAATATGTGTATTGATTGGATGCCAAGCAGAGAGATTTTCTACTCGTAAAATTTCATCTTTGATTTCATGAGGTTCATGTGGATAAAGTGAGGTAATTTCCCGACCTACCATCATGGTGATAATGTCATCTTGTGTCATTGTTGAAGCGTCTTTCGTACCAACATGTTCACCATCACGAATGACGCAAATTTTGTCAGAGATCGCCTTAACTTCATTGAGTTTATGGGAAATATAGATACAAGCGATATTGTGTGCTTTAAGATCCTTAATAAGATTTAACAAAATTTCCGTTTCTTTTTCGGTAAGTGAAGCCGTTGGTTCATCTAAGATAAGAAGTCTTACTTGTTTATTCAAAGCCTTAGCTATTTCAACTAATTGCTGTTGCCCTAAACCTAATTCTCCTACTCGTGTATTGGGATCGACATCTAATTGCACCTGCTGTAATAAATTTTTGCAACGTAAGTACATTTCATTATCTGCTGTCAAACCTTTATGAGTTATTTCGTTACCCAAAAAAATATTCTCCAATACAGACATATTCTTTACGAGAGTAAGTTCTTGATGAATAATTGAAATGCCTTTTTCTTCAGTATCTCTAATATTCCTTGCTTTTAGTTCACTTTCTGAAAAGTAAATATCACCGCTGTAATCTCCACAAGGATAAATACCGCAAAGTATTTTCATTAATGTAGATTTTCCAGATCCATTTTCACCACATAAAGATAAAATTTCCCCCGCTTCTAATTCAATGGATATATTATGAAGTGCGGTCACATCACCAAATTTTTTTGTGATATGTTTCATTTCCAACAATGCCATATCGTAACTCCCTAATAGGTAAGGGAAGAGTTTTCTCTTCCCTCTTAAAGTTAGTGATAAATACTTTCCTTAGTATGAAAACCATCTTTAATTACAGTTTCATTAATATTACGTTTATCTACAGCGATAGGATCAAGTAAATACGCAGGAACATTTTTTAAGCCATTATTCAGTTCTGCATTAGCTTCTACTTTTTCATTCTTACCTAATTCAACCGCAATTTCTGCCGCTTTATCTGCAAGTTTCGTAATTGGTTTATAAACAGTCATAGTTTGCGAGCCATTGACAATACGTTTAATTGCAGCTAAATCTGCATCTTGCCCAGAAATTGCGACTTTCCCAGATAAGCCTTGTGCGCTAAGGGCCTGAATCGCACCTCCAGCAGTAGCATCGTTAGATGCAACAACAGCATCCACATTATTTTTATTAGCTGTTAATGCGTTTTCCATAATTTGTAACGCTTTTTCAGCTAACCAAGAATCAACCCATTGATCTCCTACAACCTTAATTTTCCCACTGGCAATTAAAGGATCTAATACTTTCATTTGCCCTTTTCTAAATAATTTCGCATTATTATCTACAGGAGATCCCCCCATTAAAAAATAATTACCTTCTGGTTTTACCGCCACAATACTTTTAGCTTGTAGTTCACCTACTTTTTCATTATCAAAGGAAACATAAAAATCTAAATCTGCATTATTGATTAAACGGTCATACGCTAATACTTTTATTCCTTCCTTTTTAGCTTCAGAAATAACGTTACTTAATACTTCACCGTTATGAGGAATAATTACTAATACATCAATATTTTTATTGATCATATTTTCGATTTGAGAAATTTGTGCTGAATCATCACCATTCGCAGATTGGACAAATACTTTTGCACCCATTGATTCTGCTTTGTTTACGAAAATATCTCGATCTTTTTGCCATCTTTCTAAACGTAAATCATCAATGGATAAACCAATTTTAAGATCTTTGGAATGGGCAGAACTACTAAATACAGTTAATGCACCAACAAGGGTAAGTAAAGCTGATTTGATTTTCATATTGATACCTCAATAGTTAAGTGAAGGACTAGTTATTGCTCCAGTTGTTAGTTTTCACACTTTAAAAAAGGCTTTCAATTATAAAATCTTTCTCCATTATTACGTTTTTTCACAACTGTGATCCACTCCACAGTTGCAAATAATCAACATAGAAAAATTAAATAACATAATTGATGAAAAGCTAATTTTTCACAAAAATACGAAAAATTTCATCACCTAGAGAGGAAAATGTTATGACAACCTATTTCGATAAAATTGAAAAAATCTCCTTTGAGGGAGAAAAATCCACAAATCCTTTTGCTTTCAAACATTATGATGCTAATCAAGTAATTTTAGGTAAAACTATGGCTGAACATTTACGCTTAGCTGTGTGTTATTGGCATACCTTTTGCTGGAATGGGAATGATATGTTTGGGCTAGGTTCTTTGGAACGAAGTTGGCAGAAAAATCCAAATTTGCTTGCTGGCGCAGAACAAAAAGCCGATATTGCTTTTGAGTTTTTGAATAAGTTAGGCGTACCTTATTATTGTTTTCATGATGTTGATATTGCACCTGAAGGTAATTCAGTGCGGGAATATGTACAAAATTTTCATCATATTGTTGATATTTTAGAACGCAAACAAGTAGAAACGGGTGTAAAGCTCTTATGGGGAACTGCAAATTGTTTTACTAATCCTCGTTATATGTCTGGTGCAGCAACTAATCCTAATCCTGAGGTTTTTGCTTGGGCTGCAACACAAGTGTTTAATGCGATGAATGCCACTCAACGTTTAGGTGGAGAAAATTACGTATTATGGGGTGGACGTGAGGGATATGAAACTTTATTGAATACCGATTTGAAACGCGAACGTGAACAAATTGGTCGTTTTATGCAAATGGTGGTAGAACATAAGCATAAAATTGGGTTTAAAGGTACATTATTAATTGAGCCAAAACCGCAAGAACCAACTAAACATCAATATGATTATGATGTGGCAACAGTGTATGGTTTCCTAAAACAATTTGGTTTAGAAAAAGAAATTAAAGTTAATATTGAAGCTAACCACGCGACGCTTGCTGGCCATACCTTTCAACATGAAATTGCAACAGCTTGTGCATTAGATATTTTTGGCTCAATTGATGCTAATCGTGGCGATCCACAATTAGGCTGGGATACCGACCAATTCCCAAATAGTGTTGAAGAAAACACGTTAGTTATGTATGAAATTTTAAAACATGGCGGTTTTACTACTGGGGGTTTTAATTTTGATGCGAAAATTCGCCGACAAAGTATTGATCCTTATGATTTATTTTATGCTCATATCGGTGCAATTGATGTATTGGCATTATCCTTAAAACGTGCAGCAAAAATGTTACAAGAGGAAACCTTACAAAAAATTGTTAATGAACGCTATGCAGGTTGGAATAGTGAGCTTGGCCAGCATATTTTGCAAGGTAAAACTTCACTTGAAACACTTGCGCAACTTGTCCAACAAAAAGATTTAGCACCAAAACCAGTTTCAGGTCAGCAAGAATATTTGGAAAATTTGGTAAACCAAGTTATTTATAGCTAAAAATGAAGCAAAAGTGCGGTTGTATTCCACCGCACTTTTTTATTTTAGGAGACATTATGTATATAGGAATTGATTGTGGCACACAAGGAACAAAGGCGATAGTGCTTGATTCTGTCCAAAAAAAAGTGATTGGAGTTGGTTACGCAAAACATGAATTAATTACACAATCCAATGGAAGACGTGAACAACAACCAAATTGGTGGATTGAGGCATTACAACAAGCATTACAAATTGCATTGAAACAAGCAAAAAATTCACCGCACTTTTCACCTAATTTAGTGAAGGGAATAGGCATTTCAGGGCAACAACATGGACTGGTAATGTTAGATAAAAACGATCGTCCTCTATATAAGGCTAAGCTTTGGTGTGATACAGAAACCGCTACGGAAAATGATATGCTGATCGAAAAATTAGGCGGACAAACGGCCGCATTTGAAAAATTAGGTATCATTTGCCAAACTGGTTACACGGCTTCAAAACTGAGTTGGTTTCGTCAAAATTATCCTGATAAATTTGCCAATATTAGCAAAATTATGCTGCCACACGATTATCTAAATTATTGGCTAACAGGAAAATTCTGCACTGAGTTTGGTGATGCTTCTGGTAGTGGTTATTTCGATGTTGTGAAAAGAGAATGGAAAAGAGAAGTCTTCAAATATCTTGCGCCAGAATTAAATATGGATGAAGTGTTACCAAAATTACTTTCTGCTGAACAAAAAATCGGTGTGATTAAACCTGAAATTGCGACTTTATTTGGTTTTAATGAGAATGTCATCGTCTCCACAGGTGGAGGCGATAATATGATGGGAGCAATTGGTACAGGAAATATTCGAGAAGGGATTGCTACGATGAGTCTCGGTACTTCTGGTACCTTGTATGCTTATACGCAAAAGCCATTACTTAATTTACCACCAATGATCGCAAATTTTTGTTCAAGTAATAATGGCTGGTTACCACTGGTTTGTGTAATGAATATAACCTCCTCAAATAAACAGCTAATGAATTTGCTCAATATTGATATTGAAGAATTAAATCAACTTGCTCAACAAGCACCTATTGGCGCGAATGGCATCACTATTTTGCCATTCTTTAATGGTGAAAGAGTTCCACCTTTACCCAATACAAAAGCGAGCATTTTAGGGTTAGATTCAAGTAATTTCACACGAGAAAATCTTTGTCGAGCAATGATGGAAAGTGCTACTTTTACGCTTCGCTATGGCTTAGATTTATTTCGTCAAGCTGGCCTCAAAACCTCACAAATTCGCCTAATTGGAGGTGGCGCGAAAAGCTCATTTTGGCGGCAAATGATTGCTGATGTGATGAATTCTGAAGTGGTATGTTTGCAGGAAGAAGAAGCTGCTGCATTAGGAGGAGCAATTCAAGCTATGTGGGCAAATGGAGAAGGAGAACTGGAATTTTTATGCGAAACCTTCATTCACTTAGATGAAAACTCAAAAGCTTATCCCAACTTATCACAGGTGAAAAATTATCAAAGTGCTTATGAGCGTTATTTAACACATTTATCACAATTATATTAAATAAAATCCCCTATACCGATAAGCTATAGGGGATTTACTACATTAATAATTTATTTTCTATTCAACCACGCCATATATTCAGCCACACCTTCCGCGACTGTTTTGAATGGTTTATCGTAGCCTGTTGAACGAAGTTTAGTTAAATCTGCTTGAGTATATTCTTGATAACGAGATTTCAAATGCTCTGGGAATGGAATGGTTTCAATCTCGCCTTTACCGTGGAATTTTACTACTGCATCAGCCACCGCACGGAAACTTTCTGCATTTCCTGTACCAAGGTTGTAAATACCCGAAATGCCATTTTGCCAGCACCAAATATTCACTGCAGCCACATCACCCACATAAACAAAATCACGGCGGAAGTGTTCGCTGCCTGCAAATAATTTTGGATTTTCGCCTTTTAAGATTTGGTTATTCAAGTGGAATGCCACACTCGCCATAGAACCTTTATGATTTTCACGCGGCCCGTAAACATTGAAATAACGGAAACCACATACTGGCGATTTTGCTTCTGGCAAAATGTTGCGCACATATTGATCGAACAAGAATTTAGAATAGCCATAAACATTTAATGGACCTTCAAATTCACGTTCTTCACGGAATACTTTAGTATCACCATAAGTTGCTGCGCTTGAGGCATAAAAGAAAGGAATTTCACGTTCAAGGCAATAGTGCAACAACTCTTTAGAATATTCGTAGTTGTTGTGCATAATGTATTTGCCATCCCATTCCGTAGTCGCAGAACATGCCCCCTCGTGGAATACTGCATCAATATCACCAAATTCGTCGCCCGCGATAATAGAAGCAATGAAATCTTCTTTATCACAATAATCTGCAATGTCTAAATCAACTAAATTTGCGAATTTTGTGCCATCTTTTAAGTTATCTACCACTAAAATATCTTTGCGCCCTAAATCATTTAATGCTTTGACAATATTGCTGCCAATAAAACCTGCGCCACCTGTTACGATAATCATAATTCTGTCCTCTTTAAAATAAGTCTGCGTATTGTAATAGATTTTCTACCGCTTAGCCAAAAAACTCTGCGAAAAACAACCGCACTTTTAATCCCCAATAACTCGTGAGACCTGTTGTAACAAGATCCATTTTGCCTTTACTCAACAACACAATTGTGGGCGTCACATTAATTTGCCATCGTTCTGCAAATTCCCCTTTAGGATCATTAACCGTAGTGAAGTGGTAGTCATTTTTACTTAAATAATCATTTACTGCCGCTTCATTGCCTGAGCGTAACGCCACCGACACAACTTGATAGCCTTCTTTTGCTAAAGAATTAATTGCAGGCGAAGTATAGCGACAATAGCCACACCAAGTTCCCCAAAAATAAAGCAGCGTAGGTTTATTTTGGTCAAGGCTCTCAAGAGAAAAAGAGTTCCCTTGAAGATCTTGTAACGTAATTTTATTTATTTCCTCTGGCACCACAGGACGACGAACAAAATCCAGTATGCTACTCATCACAATAAACGTTAAAAAGAGGGATAATCCATTCTTAAGTAGTTTTTTAATCTTCATTTTCTTTATTCCTTATCGCATTGAGATGATTGTAATCAAGCATAAAAGCACAGTCAAAAATAAGGGATTTTTGCTACAATAGGTAAAACATAAATAAGGAGGAAAATAATGACACCGAATCAACTTGCTCAATATATCGATCACACCGCACTTACTGCAGAAAAAAATGAACAAGATATTTTGACACTCTGTAATGAAGCAATTGAACACGGATTTTATTCTGTATGTATCAATTCTGCTTATATTCCACTCGCTAAAGAAAAACTTGCTGGCTCAAATGTAAAAATTTGCACCGTAGTTGGCTTCCCTTTGGGTGCCAATTTAACCTCAGTCAAAGCATTTGAAACACAAGAATCCATTAAAGCGGGTGCAAATGAAATTGATATGGTAATCAACGTAGGTTGGATAAAATCGCAAAAATGGGATGCAGTAAAACAAGATATTCAAGCTGTATTCAATGCTTGTAATGGCACGCCATTAAAAGTGATTTTAGAAACTTGTTTGCTCACTAAAGATGAAATAGTGAAAGCCTGCGAAATTTGTAAAGAAATCGGTGTAGCTTTTGTTAAAACATCAACAGGCTTTAATAAAAGTGGTGCAACTGTAGAAGATGTTGCATTGATGAAACAAACGGTCGGCAATATTGGTGTTAAAGCATCAGGTGGCGTTCGCGATACTGAAACAGCACTTGCGATGATTAAAGCCGGTGCAACACGCATTGGTGCAAGTTCGGGCATTGCAATTATTAGCGGTACACAAGGCACCCAAAGCACTTACTAATCCCTTCACGCGTGGTATTCTCATCACGCGTTTTTACATATTCGACAATTTCTGCAACAAACGATCCATTGCGCGATAGCCCAGGGCCTCCGCCAAGTGCGGTTGAGAAATTTGTTGTTCGCCTTGTAGATCGGCAATGGTTCGAGAAACTTTCAAAATACGATGGTAAGCCCGTATAGAAAGCCCCAGTTTATTCAGCGCATTTTCAAGGAAAAAAGCATCTTTATCACATAACTTGCAATCACGTTCAATCTCTTTACTGTTCAAATAAGCGTTAATTTTTCCCGCTCTTTCCATTTGAATCTCACGCACTTTTAACACTTTTTCTCGTACTTGCGCGCTGGTTTCGCCACGATCACCTGTATTTTGTAAGCTACCTTGTGGCAGTAAAGGCACTTCAATAGATAAATCAAAACGATCTAAAAATGGCCCTGAAAGTCGATTCAAATAACGCATAATTTGCTGGGGTGAAGTGCGGTTATGTGTTCCAGTATAATGGCCTGTCGGACTTGGATTCATCGCTGCTACTAATTGAAAACGAGCAGGGAATTGAATTTTTGCATTAGCACGAGAAATAATAATCTCACCACTTTCTAAAGGCTGACGTAGTGCATCCAATACTTTTCGTTCAAACTCTGGAAGTTCATCAAGAAAAAGTACGCCATTTGTTGCTAAGGATATTTCACCGGGTTTTGGTATCGTTCCGCCACCAACTAAAGCCGGCATTGATGCACTATGATGCGGGGCGCGAAAAGGACGTTGTTTCCAATTATGAAAATTTAACTCGTTTTGAACTAAACTCGTTACGGATGCAGTTTCAATCGCTTCTAAATCTGTCATTTCAGGTAAAAGCCCCGTCAAGCGGCTAGCTAGCATGGTTTTCCCTGTACCTGGCGGACCAAGAAAGATCAAATTATGCTGCCCTGCTGCGGCAATGGTCAATGCTCGTTTGGCGTGTTGTTGTCCGATAATATCCGTTAAATCTAACGTATTTTTACCCGAAAAATTTACCGCACTTTCTTTCACAATTTCAGTGGCGAGGGGTAATTTTTCCTGACCATTGAGAAATTGCACCACATCTAAAAGCGTTTGCGCAAAATAAGTATTTTGATCAGACACGAGCGAGGCTTCATTAGCATTTTGCTTCGCGATAATTAACTCTCGCTTTGACTTTTGCGCTGCAAGAATAGCGGGGATTACACCATGAACGCCACGTAATTGCCCCGTCAGCGCAAGCTCTGCCACAAATTCAAATTGCTTTAAACGGCTCGCATCAAGCTGATCCGATGCGGCTAAAATCCCGATGGCAATAGGCAAATCAAATCGCCCACCTTCTTTCGGTAAATCCGCAGGTGCGAGATTCACGGTAATGCGTTTGGCTGGGTATTTAAATTGTGCATTCATCAATGCACTACGCACCCGATCTTGTGCCTCTTTCACCGTTTTTTCTGGCAAACCAACAAGTGTAAATCCTGGTTTTCCGTTGCTTAAATGCACCTCAATAGTGACAAGTGGTGCTTGCACACCCATAGAAGCACGGCTGTAAACAATAGCAAGGGACATGACAATCCTTAAAGTGCGGTAAAAATGAAGATAGTTTTTGCACTATAAAAAAAAGCACATGATGAAATCATTCATCATGTGCTTTTCTTGCGATCTAGATCGCAAAATTTACATTTTATTCCGCAAAAAGTGGCGAAAACCAAAAATCTAATTTCGCTGCAAGTTTATCAATACCAATTTTATTTTGTGCAGAAAAGGCTTCTACTTGAATATCGCCTTGGAATGGAAGAATCGCTTCACGCACCATCTTTACTTGTTTACTACGTGCACTTTGACTCAATTTATCGGCTTTAGTAAGTAATAAAAGTACTGGTAAATCTGCTGAAACCGCCCATTCAATCATTTGTTGGTCAAGATCCTTAAGCGGATGGCGAATATCCATCAGCACAACCAATCCAGCCAAACATTCGCGTTTTTGCAAATATTCACCTAAGGATTTTTGCCATTGGATTTTCATTTGCTCTGGCACGGCAGCATAACCATAGCCCGGTAAATCTACCAATTTACAATTTGGTTCCACTTCAAATAAGTTGATTAATTGTGTGCGCCCCGGCGTTTTTGAGGTGCGCGCTAAATTTTTTTGATTGGTTAATGCATTAAGTGCGGTCGATTTTCCTGCATTTGAACGACCCGCAAACGCAATTTCAATGCCAGTATCTTCGGGGATGGAACGAATATTCGGCGCACTCGTTAAAAAGTGAGTTTTATGATAATTAAGTTTAATTTCAGACATAAGGATTCCTTTTAAAATTGCGCTTAGAATAGCATAAATGGAAAATTTCCTGAAATTATGTCAAAATTCGCCCAAAATTATAACCAATTCGTGGCAATCTAGATGACAACAAAAACAACTTACCAATGGCCTCAATCTAAGGATATTTATCCATATCGACCAGGGCGTTTTGATGCACCAAAACATTGGCGTTATAACTTACGCAGCTTTTTAAATCGTGGTTCAATTCGTCGCTTTGAACAATTTATCAATCAACATCCTTTTCTCGTCGATATTTTTAATACGCACTTGGATTATAGTTATCCCGTTGCTTGTCGTTTTCTGGATAAACGTTTCAATGCATCACAACGTTTTAATGCTGTTTGTGATAACCTTTTATTTTTACCCAAAAAACTTACCGCACTTTCTACGCCGTTATGGGAAAAACCATTAAGTTTTGGCGAAGTCATTCCTGATTTTGAAATGACATTAAGCATGACAACCCATCAACCGATGGAGGGGTATTGGGTATTGGAGCTATGGCATAAACCAAGAAATGAATTAGTCTATTTGCTTACCTTTGCCAAATTGGGCGATGAGTTGCTTATTGCTGTTGTACAAGGGCCAAATTTTGAAGGCTCAAAGGAAATGGTGAAACAACTAACCAAATCATGCCACGGATTGCGCCCAGCCTATTTAATGGTTGAAACCATGAAATCGCTCACAAAAATTCTAGGCTACAATAAATTGCTTGGCATTCCGCAAAAATACCAAAATAAATCTCGCTTCATACAAAGCAAACAATATACAGTGGATTATGATGCAATTTTTAGTGAATCAGGCGGAGAATTAAAAGATTACTGGGAATTACCTTTAGAAATGGATAGAAATCTGGATGATATTCCAAGTAAGAAACGCTCCATGTATCGTAAACGCTATGCCATGTTAGATGAAATAACCCTCACTATAAAAGATACCCTCAAACTTTAGAACAATGGCGCAGATCAACGCCTGCGCCTATTTTTTCTATCGAAAAATTTTTCCTTTTAAGATTAAATTTATGCTATCGTAGCCCACATTATTCATTCCATTTCACTCGAATAGGAGATACAAATGACAACTCAATTAGATTCACTTCGTCAAATGACCGTTGTAGTCGCAGACACCGGCGATATCGACGCGATTAAAAAATATCAACCACAAGATGCGACTACTAACCCATCATTAATTCTAAGCGCATCTGCACTTCCACAATATGTGCCATTAATTGATGAAGCGGTAACTTATGCAAAAGCTCAAAGCAATGATAAAGCACAACAACTTATTGATGCAGAAGATAAATTAGCGGTAAACATTGGTTTAGAAATTTTAAAAATCGTTCCGGGACGTATTTCTACTGAAGTGGATGCACGTCTTTCTTACAACACACAAGCAACGGTTGAAAAAGCGCGTAAATTAATCGCACTTTATAATGCAGCAGGCATTTCAAATGATCGTATTTTGATTAAAATCGCTTCGACATGGCAAGGTATCCGAGCTGCAGAAATCCTTGAAAAAGAAGGCATTAACTGTAACTTAACCTTATTATTCTCTGAAGCACAAGCTCGTGCTTGTGCAGAAGCAGGCGTTTACTTAATTTCTCCATTTGTAGGTCGTATTTTAGACTGGTACAAAGCAAACTCCGACAAAAAAGAATATGCGCCAGCAGAAGACCCAGGCGTTATTTCTGTCACAAAAATCTACAATTACTACAAAGAATATGGCTACAACACCGTTGTGATGGGCGCGAGCTTCCGTAATGTAGGAGAAATTACTGAACTTGCAGGTTGCGATCGCTTAACCATTGCACCAGCATTACTGAAAGAATTGCAAGAAAATTCAACCGCACTTGTACGCAAACTAGAATACAAAGGCGAAGTTAAAGCGAAACCACAACCATTAACAGAAGCTGAGTTCTACTGGCAACATAATAGCGATGCTATGGCTGTTGAAAAATTAGCAGATGGTATTCGTAAGTTTGCTGTTGACCAAGAAAAATTGGAAACCATGCTTTCAGCAAAACTTTAATCCATAATTCAATATAAAAAATAACCGCACTTTTGAGTAATCAAAGTGCGGTTATTTCTATTCAAGGACTGAATAATTCAGACCTATTTGTTTAATTTCGCTTTGTAAGTTGGGTTCATTAAGTTTTCTACAGAAAGAATGTCATCTAATTGTTCTTCTGTTAATAAACCTTTTTCTAACACAACTTCACGTACGCCTTTACCGGTTTGAGCACAGATTTTACCCACTAAGTCGCCGTTGTGGTGACCGATAAATGGATTCAAGTAAGTCACGATACCGATTGAATTAAACACGTAGTTTTCACAAATTTCTTTGTTTACAGTGATGCCATCCACGCATTTATCGCGTAAGTTCACACAAGCATTGGTTAAGATATCGATAGATTCGAACATTGCTTGACCAATCACTGGTTCCATTACGTTTAATTGTAATTGACCTGCTTCAGATGCGAAAGTCACAGTGGTATCGTTACCAATTACTTTAAAGCATACTTGGTTCACTACTTCTGGAACAACTGGGTTTACTTTTGCAGGCATGATAGAAGAGCCAGCTTGTAATTCAGGTAAGTTAATTTCTTTAATACCAGCACGTGGACCAGAAGAAAGTAAACGTAAGTCATTACATACTTTAGAAAGTTTAACAGCAGTACGTTTTAATGCACCGTGAACCATGACATAAGCACCACAGTCAGATGTTGCTTCAATTAAGTTTTCTGCTGGTACGCAAGCTAATCCAGTTACTTCAGCAAGGTGTTTTACAACTAATTTAGTATAGCCTTGCGGGGTATTTAAACCTGTACCGATAGCTGTTGCACCAAGGTTTACTTCAAGGAGTAAATCTGCTGTACGTTTTAAGTTACGTACTTCTTCTTCAAGTAATACGGCGAAAGCTTTGAATTCTTGACCAACAGTCATCGGCACCGCATCTTGCAATTGGGTACGACCCATTTTTAAGATATTTGCAAACTCTTTTGCTTTATTATCAAAACCGTCGTGTAAATATTGAATTTTATCGATCAATTTTAAGATGCTGTTATACACTGCAATACGGAAACCAGTAGGATATGCATCGTTAGTTGATTGGCTTGCATTAACGTGGTCCATTGGGTTGATCACGTTATATTCGCCTTTTTTATGGCCAATTTTTTCAAGCGCAAGGTTAGCAACCACTTCATTGGTATTCATATTGACAGACGTACCTGCACCACCTTGATAGACGTCTGATGGGAATTGATCTAAGCATTTCCCAGTAGTAAGGATTTCATCACAAGCAACCACAATCGCTTTTGCAATATCACTTGGAATTGCACCTAATTCACCATTGGCTAAAGCCGTTGCTTTTTTCACCATCACCATGCCACGTACAAACTCTGGTACGTCAGAAATGGTTACGTTAGAAATATTGAAATTTTCTACCGCTCTTAATGTATGAATCCCCCAGTACGCATCTGCTGGTACATCACGTTCGCCGAGTAAATCTACTTCTTTTCTAAATTGAGTCATTTGAATCACCTTTTCTGGTTAGTTAATTTGACGCCATTATAAAAATTTTAAGGAGAAAAAACTTGACCGAGATCACATTTTCAAAAAATGCTCTCAAGACATATTTTCATTTTTCAGATTAGTTTTTTTAGGGGAAAACAAGTTTTCTATCAATCTTACGCAGCTTTTAACCGCTCACCAATTTTCTCAAACAGTTTCTGAATTTGCTCTGCTCTATGCCCTAACACTCGCACGGCACAACCTGATTACATCATCAACGGTTAAAAGTGTTGATTCATAAAAAATCAGCACCTCAATTGTTGGTTTGTTGAGTCCAACTTTTGGGGGGCAGATCACTTTTCTTGTTCTCTTGATGTTAAGTGCATATCTTCATTCCTTCATTTATTTATCGCACAAAGAGCGGCAAATTTTACGTAAAAAAACAAATAGGAAAAACATTTTGTCAGAATTTTTTTATTCATAGCCCTTGAAAGCGAAAAAATCCTCCTTATATAAAAAGCGCACTTACAAATTCTTAAGAAGGAAATTAATCATGAATATTCGTCCTTTACACGATCGTGTAATTATTAAACGTGAAGAAGTCGAAACTCGTTCAGCTGGCGGTATCGTATTAACAGGTTCAGCAGCGACTAAATCAACCCGCGCGAAAGTATTAGCTGTGGGTAAAGGTCGTATTTTAGAAAATGGCACCGTTCAACCATTAGATGTGAAAGTGGGCGATACCGTAATTTTCAACGACGGTTACGGCGTGAAAAGCGAAAAAATCGATGGTGAAGAAGTATTAATCATTTCTGAAAACGACATCTTAGCAATTGTAGAATAATTAGATAAGGGAAAAGAAAATGGCAGCAAAAGACGTAAAATTTGGTAATGACGCACGCGTAAAAATGCTTAAAGGCGTGAATGTATTAGCCGATGCAGTAAAAGTAACCCTTGGCCCGAAAGGTCGTAATGTAATTTTAGATAAATCATTTGGCGCACCAACTATCACTAAAGACGGTGTGTCTGTTGCTCGTGAAATCGAATTAGAAGATAAATTCGAAAACATGGGTGCACAAATGGTGAAAGAAGTGGCATCTAAAGCAAATGACGCTGCAGGTGACGGTACAACCACTGCAACTGTACTTGCGCAAGCTATCGTAAATGAAGGATTGAAAGCAGTAGCGGCAGGCATGAATCCAATGGATTTAAAACGTGGTATTGATAAAGCAGTAAGTGCGGTTGTTTCTGAGCTTAAAAATTTATCTAAACCTTGTGAAACCGCAAAAGAAATTGAACAAGTAGGGACTATTTCTGCAAACTCTGACAGCATTGTGGGTCAATTAATTGCTCAAGCTATGGAAAAAGTGGGCAAAGAAGGGGTAATTACTGTTGAAGATGGTACGGGTCTTGAAGATGAATTAGATGTGGTTGAAGGGATGCAATTCGACCGTGGTTACCTTTCTCCATATTTCATCAACAAACCAGAAACGGCAACGGTTGAATTAGATAATCCATATCTTCTTCTTGTTGATAAAAAAATCTCTAACATCCGTGAATTACTTCCAGTGTTAGAAGGTGTTGCGAAAGCAGGTAAACCGTTATTAATCATCGCTGAAGATGTGGAAGGCGAAGCACTGGCAACCTTAGTGGTGAACACTATGCGCGGTATCGTGAAAGTTGCAGCCGTGAAAGCACCAGGTTTTGGTGATCGTCGTAAAGCAATGTTACAAGATATTGCAATTTTAACAGCGGGTACTGTGATTTCTGAAGAAATTGGTATGGAGCTTGAAAAAGCGACATTAGAAGATTTAGGCCAAGCAAAACGTGTAGTCATCAACAAAGACAACACAACCATTATTGATGGTATTGGTGATGAATCTCAAATCAAAGGTCGTGTGGCTCAAATTCGTCAACAAATTGAAGAATCAACTTCTGACTACGACAAAGAAAAACTTCAAGAACGCGTGGCTAAATTAGCTGGCGGTGTGGCTGTAATCAAAGTAGGCGCAGCAACTGAAGTTGAAATGAAAGAGAAAAAAGACCGTGTAGATGATGCATTACATGCAACTCGTGCAGCGGTTGAAGAAGGTATCGTTGCTGGTGGTGGCGTTGCATTAGTTCGTGCAGCAGCGAAAGTTGCAGCAAGCCTAAAAGGTGACAACGAAGAACAAAATGTGGGTATTAAACTTGCATTACGTGCGATGGAAGCGCCTTTACGTCAAATCGTCACTAACGCGGGTGAAGAAGCATCTGTTGTGGCAAGTGCGGTTAAAAATGGCGAAGGAAACTTTGGTTATAACGCAGGTACAGAACAATACGGCGATATGATCGAAATGGGTATCTTAGATCCAACTAAAGTAACTCGTTCTGCGTTGCAATTCGCAGCATCTGTAGCAGGCTTAATGATTACCACTGAATGTATGGTAACCGAGCTTCCAAAAGATGAAAAAGCTGACCTAGGCGCAGGCATGGGCGGTATGGGTGGAATGGGCGGAATGATGTAATTCGCTCATCATCAAATAAAAAGTGCGGTCGTTTTTCCACAAGGAAAAGCGATCGCTTTTTTATTTACAAAGGTTTACACTAATTTCAAATTTACTCAGGACATCTATTATGCTCATTTCTCATTCTGACCTTAACCAACAACTTAAATCTGCTGGAATCGGCTTTAATGCAACAGAACTACACGGCTTTTTAAGCGGTTTACTTTGTGGTGGCTTAAAAGATCAAAGTTGGCTACCGCTCTTATATCAATTCAGCAATGATAATCATGCTTACCCAACAGCATTAGTTCAACCCGTTACAGAACTTTATGAACAAATTAGACAAACCTTATCAGATGTTGAAGGATTTACCTTTGAGCTTGGTTTAACCGAAGATGAAAATGTCTTTGTCCAAGCGGATAGCTTATCTGACTGGGCAAACCAATTCTTACTTGGTCTTGGCTTAGCACAACCTGAATTAGCAAAAGAAAAAGGCGAAATTGGCGAAGCCGTAGATGATTTACAAGATATTTGCCAACTCGGTTATGATGAAGACGATAACGAAGAAGAACTTGTGGAAGCGCTAGAAGAAATCATTGAATATGTTCGCACCATTGCTATGTTGTTCTATTCTCATTTCAACGAAGGAGAAATTGAGAGCAAACCTGTATTACATTAAGGAGATCTCGAATGGAATTGGCTTATATGGCTGAGTTGCCTAAAGAAGAGTTTTGGGAACGCCGCACACGAGTATTCGCTCAAATGCAACCTAATTCGGCATTATTACTTTTTTCTGAAATCGAAAAACGCCGTAATAATGATTGTACCTATCCTTTCCGTCAAGACAGCTATTTTTGGTATTTAACGGGCTTTAACGAACCGAATGCAGCACTGTTATTACTGAAAACAGAACAAGCAGAAAAAGCTATTATTTTTCTCCGTCCACGCAATCCGTTACTTGAAACTTGGAATGGTCGCCGATTAGGTGTTGAGCGTGCACCACAACAACTTAATGTAAATGAAGCCTATTCTATTGAAGAGTTTGCTACCGTACTGCCAAAAATACTAAAAAACCTGACCGCACTTTACCATGTGCCAGAAATTCATACTTGGGGTGATAAATTAGTGACAGAAAGTGCGGTGAGTTTTAGTGAGACTTTAGATTGGCGACCAATGCTCAACGAGATGCGCCTTATAAAATCGCCTAATGAAATCAGATTAATGCAGCAAGCGGGACAAATTACGGCTCTAGGGCATATTAAAGCGATGCAAACGACACGCCCAAATCGCTTTGAATATGAAATTGAAAGCGATATTTTGCATGAATTTAATCGCCATTGCGCAAGATTTCCTTCTTACAATTCCATTGTTGCAGGAGGAAATAACGCCTGTATTTTGCACTACACAGAAAATGATCGCCCATTAAATGATGGGGATTTAGTACTCATTGACGCTGGCTGTGAATTTGACATGTATGCAGGCGATATTACCCGCACTTTTCCTGTAAATGGAAAATTTAACCAGCCTCAACGTGAAATTTACGAGTTAGTTTTAAAAGCACAAAAACGTGCGATTGAGTTACTTGTACCTGGCTATTCCATTAAGCAAGCCAATGATGAAGTTATTCGTATTAAAACCCAAGGATTAGTGGATTTGGGTATCTTAAAAGGTGATGTCGATACACTCATTGAACAACAAGCTTATCGCCAATTTTATATGCATGGATTAGGACACTGGCTAGGTTTAGATGTACATGATGTGGGTAGCTATGGTCAGGATAAACAGCGGATACTCGAAATCGGCATGGTGATTACCGTTGAGCCTGGTATTTATATTTCAGAAGATGCTGATGTGCCAGAGCAATACAAAGGCATTGGCGTGCGCATTGAGGACAATTTACTCATGACTGAATATGGTAATAAAATCCTAACCGCAGCGGCCCCTAAAGAAATTGCAGACATTGAAAATTTAATGAATTTTTAATAAAAATGTTTAAATTGTGATCTAGTACACAGTTTTTTATTGTTCAAAATGTTAGCATTAGAACCAGTTAAAAAGCCGAACCAATCAGTTAAGGAGTCGATTATGTACAAACACGTTTTAGTGGCAGTAGATCTTTCTGAAGAGAGTCCAGTTTTACTTAAAAAAGCGGTTGGAGTTGCAAAACGCCACGAAGCAAAACTTTCTATCATCCACGTTGATGTGAACTTCTCGGATCTTTACACTGGATTGATTGATGTGAATATGTCTTCGATGCAAGACAGAATTTCCACGGAAACTCAAAAAGCCCTATTAGATTTAGCTGAAAGTGCAGATTATCCAATTTCAGAAAAATTGAGTGGCAGTGGTGATTTAGGACAAGTTCTAAGTGATGCCATCGAACAATATGATGTAGATTTATTAGTGACGGGACATCACCAAGATTTTTGGAGTAAGTTAATGTCTTCAACACGTCAAGTGATGAATACGATTAAAATTGATATGTTGGTTGTTCCGCTTAGAGATGAATAATTAACAAGAAATTGTTTTTTGAATAATCTGAAATAACTTAAATTTTAACCGCACTTCTCAAATAGCGTCGTGAAGTGCGGTTTTATTTTGGGGTTTTGGCAAAAAGCCTTTTTATAAATTTCAAAAATATGCAAAAATAATACGGTTTAGTTTTTATTTTTATTATGGGTAACAAGGATTCTTTTTAATGAAAACAACAGCAGAAATAAGACAATCATTCCTTGACTTTTTCCATAGCAAAGGCCACCAAGTAGTTGAGAGTAGCTCACTTGTGCCGGAAAATGATCCGACTTTGCTTTTCACGAATGCTGGGATGAACCAATTTAAGGATGTATTCCTTGGAATGGATAAACGTCCTTATTCTCGTGCAACCACTGCACAGCGTTGCGTACGCGCAGGCGGTAAACATAACGATTTAGAAAACGTGGGTTATACCGCACGTCACCATACATTCTTTGAAATGTTAGGAAACTTCAGCTTTGGTGATTACTTTAAACACGATGCGATTAATTTTGCTTGGGAATATTTAACTTCTCCACAATGGCTTGGTTTACCTAAAGAAAAACTATGGGTAACCGTATATGAAACCGACGACGAAGCCTACGATATCTGGAATAAAGAAGTCGGTGTTCCTGCTGAGCGAATTATTCGCATTGGTGATAACAAAGGTGCACCTTATGCATCAGACAACTTCTGGGCGATGGGCGATACGGGTCCTTGCGGTCCTTGTACTGAAATTTTCTACGATCACGGCGATCATATTTGGGGCGGACCTCCAGGCTCACCAGAAGAAGATGGCGACCGCTATATCGAAATCTGGAACGTTGTGTTTATGCAGTTCAACCGTTTAGCCGATGGCACAATGGAAAAATTACCACGCCCATCAGTTGACACAGGTATGGGCTTAGAGCGTATTTCTGCTGTATTGCAACATGTGAACTCAAACTACGAGATTGATATTTTCAAAACACTAATCGCAAAAACGGCTGAAGTTGTTGGCACAACAGATTTAAGTAATAAATCATTACGTGTTATTGCTGACCATATTCGTTCTTGTGCATATTTAATCGCAGATGGCGTTATTCCATCAAACGAAGGCCGTGGTTATGTATTACGTCGAATTATTCGTCGCGCAGTTCGTCACGGTCACTTATTAGGTGCCAAAGAAGCCTTTTTCTATAAACTCGTACCAACTCTAATTGAAGTAATGGCAGAAGCAGGCAAAGACGTAAAAGCAAAACAAGTAAATGTTGAAAAACTATTACGTTTAGAAGAAGAACAATTTGCTCGCACTCTAGAACGTGGGTTGAGTTTATTAGATGAAGCTCTTGCTCAAGTGAAAGATGGCGTTCTTTCAGGTGAAGTTGCATTCAAACTTTATGATACCTATGGTTTCCCATTGGATTTAACGGCTGATGTATGTCGTGAGCGCAATATTACTATTGATGAACAAGCGTTTGACCGTGAAATGGAAGCGCAACGTACTCGTGCTCAAGCAGCGAGCCAGTTTGGTGTGGACTACAACAGCATTATTCGCGTAGATGGTGAAACTAAGTTCGAAGGCTATACTGAAGTCGAATCTCAAGCAAAAATCACCGCACTTTTCTATGATGGTAAATCAGTAGAAAGTATCGAAGCGGGTCAAAGTGCGGTCGTTATTTTAGAAAATACGCCGTTTTACGCAGAATCAGGTGGTCAAATTGGTGACAGCGGATATTTGAGCGCACAAGGCGTGACTTTTAATGTTAAAGATACCCAAAAATATGGGCAAGTATTTGGACACATTGGAGAATTAACGCAAGGAAGTTTGAAAGTTGGGCAATCAGTGAATGCTATTGTGGATGCAGAACGCCGCCATCACACATCACTTAATCACTCAGCAACACACTTATTGCACGCGGCCTTACGTCAAATTTTAGGTCAACATGTTGTGCAAAAAGGCTCACTTGTTTCAGATAAAGCCTTACGTTTTGACTTTGCACAACCTGAAGCAATTACAAAAGAACAACTAACTCAAATTGAAACATTAGTAAACCAAAAAATCCGTGCTAACTTCGCAGTTCAAACGGATATTATGGACATTGATTCAGCAAAAGCTAAAGGGGCAATGGCGCTCTTTGGCGAGAAATATGGTGATAAGGTTCGCGTATTAACCATGGGCGATTTCTCAATTGAGCTTTGTGGTGGTATTCACGCAAAACGCACTGGGGACATTGGTCTATTTAAAATTATTACTGAAAGCGCAGTGGCAGCAGGTGTTCGTCGTATTGAAGCTGTAACAGGTCAAAATGCCATTGACTGGTTACATAATCAACAACGTATTCTGATCCAAAGCGCAGACTTATTAAAATCAGACGTAAATACCTTAGCGGAAAAAATCCAGCAACTTCAAGACAAAGCGAAGAAAGTGGAAAAAGAATTGCAAGGTCTAAAAGAAAAAGCCGCAATGCAGGCTGGTTCTGATTTTATAAAAAGTGCGGTGAAAATCAATGGTGTTTCTGTTATCGCACAACAATTAGACGGCATAGAAACAAAGTCATTACGTGTGATGGTCGATGATTTAAAAAATCAACTAGGCTCAGGCGTAATCGCATTCGCATCGATCTTAGATGAAAAAGTCAACCTTGTCGTTGGTGTAACAAACGATTTAACTACCAAAGTAAAAGCTGGAGAGCTCGTTAATTTAATGGCTCAACAGGTCGGGGGTAAAGGCGGTGGTCGTCCGGATATGGCAATGGCAGGAGGCTCCCAACCAGAAAATGTGGCACAAGCAGTTAAAGTGGCGCAAGACTGGTTAAACAAAAATCTGTAGTACAAGCCGGTTGGTGGGATGCCAACCCTTCCTTGATTGATAGGGATATCTAATAAATGCAAACTAAGGAGATAAAAGATGTTAATCTTGACTCGTAAAGTTGGCGAAAGTGTACTTATTGGAAATGATATTTCTATCACGATTTTGAGTGTACGTGGAAACCAAGTTAAACTCGGTGTAGAAGCGCCTAAAGAAGTATCCGTTCACCGAGAAGAAATTTACCAACGAATTAAACAGATGAAAGATGAACAATTAGACAGTTCATCATAATCGTAAATAATGGATTTTATATTATGAAAGCAATTATTCCTGTAGCCGGTCTAGGTACACGTATGTTGCCTGCCACGAAGGCAATTCCGAAGGAAATGCTTACTTTGGTTGATAAACCATTGATTCAATACGTGGTAAATGAATGTGTTGCAGCTGGCATAAAAGAAATTGTGCTTGTCACGCATTCATCGAAAAATGCTATCGAAAACCATTTTGATACCTCTTTTGAACTAGAAACAATGCTAGAAAAACGTGTTAAGCGTCAACTTCTAGAAGAAGTGCGTTCTATCTGTCCAAAAGATGTAACTATCATGCATGTTCGCCAAGGTAATGCAAAAGGACTTGGTCACGCTGTGTTGTGCGGTCGCCCACTTGTAGGCAATGAGTCATTTGCCGTTGTGTTACCTGACGTATTGTTAGCAGATTTCAGTGCAGATCAGAAAAAAGAAAATCTTTCTGCAATGATTAAACGCTTTAATGAAACTGGAGCAAGCCAAATTATGGTAACGCCTGTTCCACAAGAAAATGTGAGTAGCTATGGTGTTGCAGACTGTGGTGGCATAGTTCTTAATGGTGGTGAAAGTGCAAAAATTAATAGCATTGTTGAAAAACCAGCCGTTGAAGATGCGCCATCAAACCTTGCTGTAGTGGGTCGTTACGTTTTCTCAGCAGCAATTTGGGACTTGTTGGAAAAGACGCCAATTGGTGTTGGTGATGAAATCCAATTAACCGATGCTATTGATATGCTCATTGAAAAAGAAACTGTTGAAGCATTCCATATGACAGGTGAAACATTCGACTGTGGTGATAAAATTGGCTATATGGAAGCTTTCGTAGAATACGGTATTCGTCACGAAAAATTAGGTAAAGAATTTAAAACCTTTATCAAAAATTTAGCAAAAACGCTATAAATAGCACTAATACAGATAAAATGGACAAAATAAAAGATTTTGTCCATTTTTGTTTTATTATTAATATAGAACATTGCTTTATGCATAAATATGCATAATAATAGAATAATTAATTAAAATAAAAAGGAAAGATTATGGCACTTTGGGGTGGGCGTTTTACGCAGGCAGCGGATAAACGTTTTAAAGATTTTAATGACTCTTTACGTTTTGATTATCGTTTGGCAGAACAGGATATTCAAGGCTCAATTGGTTGGTCCAAAGCCTTGGTGAAAGTCAATGTATTAACTATCGAAGAACAGCATCAACTTGAGCAAGCATTAAATGAATTACTTATTGAAGTGCGGTCAAATCCACAAGCAATTTTACAAGATGATGCTGAAGATATTCATAGTTGGGTTGAAAGTAAGCTAATTGATAAAGTAGGCAACCTTGGTAAAAAATTACATACTGGTCGTAGCCGTAACGATCAAGTGGCAGTAGATATAAAACTATGGTGCAAACAACGTGTGGTTGAATTACAAGAATCAGTACGTAATTTGCAACGCCACTTAGTTCAAACCGCAGAAAACACACAACAAGCAGTAATGCCTGGCTATACCCATTTACAACGAGCTCAACCAATCACTTTTGCTCATTGGTGTATGGCATATGTGGAAATGTTCGACCGCGACTATTCACGTTTAACAGATGCGTATAATCGTATGAATACCTGTCCACTTGGTAGTGGTGCGCTAGCTGGTACGGCTTATGCTGTAGATCGTGATTCACTTGCGCACGATCTTGGTTTTGCCTTCGCAACTAGAAATAGCTTAGATAGTGTCTCTGATCGCGATCATATCGTCGAGTTGCTTTCCATCGCATCCCTCAGTATGGCACATCTTTCCCGCTTTGCTGAAGATATGATTATCTTTAACAGCGGAGAGGCAAATTTCGTGGAATTATCCGACCGCGTGACGTCTGGCTCATCATTAATGCCACAAAAGAAAAATCCTGATGCATGTGAGTTAATTCGAGGCAAAGCCGGCAGAGTGATTGGCTCATTAACAGGCATGTTAATCACCTTAAAAGGCTTGCCACTTGCGTATAATAAAGATATGCAAGAAGACAAAGAAGGTATTTTTGATGCCTTAGATACTTGGCAAAACTGTGTGGACATGGCAACGTTCGTATTAGATGAATTGAAAGTAAATGTTGAACGTACTCGTGAAGCTGCGTTAAAAGGCTATTCAAACGCAACTGAATTAGCGGATTATTTAGTCTCTAAAGGCGTACCTTTCCGAGATTCCCATCATATCGTGGGTGAAACGGTTGTTTATGCAATCGAAAAAGGCAAAGGATTAGAAGATCTTACTATCCCTGAATTCCGCCAATTTAGTGAAGTAGTGGGAGATGATGTTTACGAGACTCTTTCCCTCCAGTCTTGCTTAGACAAGCGTTGTGCAAAAGGTGGTGTATCGCCATTGCGTGTTGCCGAAGCTATTGCAGAAGCCAAAACAAGATTTGCTTAATCATATTTTAACGCGTATATCACAATTGGATTTCACAAGACTCCCTTGCAATCCTCTGAATAGCCCCAATTATGAGTAGCAACACTTAAAAGTGCGGGAAAAACTACCGCACTTTTTATTTCAATTAGGAATGATCAATGACCAATCAACAAGACTATACTCAAGACAATGACAAGCTTTACCGTTATCTTTTCCAAAATCGTGCGGTTCGTGGAGAATGGGTTCGTTTAAATAAAACATTTACTGATACATTAAATACCCATCAGTATCCTAAAGCAGTACAGGATTTATTGGGTGAAATGATGGTGGCGACTAATTTGCTTACTGCCACACTAAAATTTGACGGCAATATCACCGTACAAATTCAAGGCGATGGTCCATTACGCTTAGCATTAGTAAATGGCAATGATCAACAACAAATCCGCGCCCTTGCTCGAGTGGATGGGAACATCACTGAAAATATGAGTCTGCATAATATGATTGGTAAAGGCGTATTGGTCATTACTATTGCACCAAAAGAAGGTGAACGCTATCAAGGTGTAATTAGTCTGGATAAACCGACGATCACAGAATGCTTAGAAGATTATTTTGTACGCTCAGAACAGCTTCAAACTCAATTAATTATTCGTACTGGAGAATATGAAGGAAAGCCAGTGGCAGCAGGTATGCTATTACAGATTATGCCTGATGGTTCTGGTACACCAGAAGATTTTGAGCATTTAACTACGCTCGCATCAACAGTAAAAGATGAAGAATTATTTGGTCTCCCTGCAGAAGAGCTACTCTATCGTTTGTATCATGAAGAAACCGTCAATCTTTATCCAGCACAAGATGTACAATTTTTCTGTGGCTGCTCCGCAGAGCGTTCTGGTTCTGCATTACTGCTCATCTCCGATGAAGAAATTGATGAAATATTAGCCGAACATAAAGGCAGTATTGATATGCAATGTGAATGTTGTGGCACACACTACTTCTTTAATAAAGAAGCGATTGAAAAATTAAAATCAACAAAACTTTAAAAACAATCCCGACGCCATGTCGGGATTTTTGATCTACATCATCAACACACCTAAAAATAGGTAATGAAGAGCTATAATTTTTCAAAAATGAGATCTAGTTAACATTTTTTTGCATTGACATTCTTTAGAATAAGCGACAGTTAAATTTTAATCTTAAATATTAGAGGTGACTTATGACAGACTTAAACAAAGTAGTAAAAGAACTTGAAGCGCTAGGCATTTATGACGTAAAAGACGTTGTCTACAATCCAAGCTACGAGCAATTGTTCGAAGAAGAAACCAATCCAGGTTTAGAAGGCTTTGAAAAAGGTACTTTAACTACGACGGGTGCCGTAGCTGTAGATACTGGTATCTTCACTGGCCGTTCACCAAAAGATAAATATATCGTGTTAGATGAAAAAACCAAAGATACTGTTTGGTGGACATCTGAAGCTGCGAAAAATGACAACAAACCAATGAACCAAGCTACATGGCAAAGCTTAAAAGACTTGGTAACTAACCAACTTTCTCGTAAACGCTTATTTGTGGTTGATGGTTTCTGTGGTGCGAGCGAACACGACCGTATTGCAGTACGTATTGTAACTGAAGTTGCATGGCAAGCACACTTTGTGAAAAACATGTTTATTCGCCCAGCTGAAGAACAACTCAAAAATTTTGAACCAGATTTCGTTGTAATGAACGGTTCTAAAGTAACCAATCCAAACTGGAAAGAACAAGGTTTAAATTCAGAAAACTTCGTTGCCTTCAACTTAACTGAGCGCATTCAATTAATCGGTGGTACTTGGTACGGTGGTGAAATGAAAAAAGGTATGTTCTCAATGATGAACTACTTCCTACCACTTAAAGGTGTTGGCGCAATGCACTGCTCAGCTAACGTGGGTAAAGATGGCGATGTAGCAATCTTCTTTGGTTTATCTGGTACAGGTAAAACAACCCTTTCAACCGATCCAAAACGTGAATTAATCGGTGATGATGAGCACGGTTGGGATGATGTTGGTATCTTTAACTTTGAAGGTGGTTGCTATGCGAAAACCATTCACCTTTCAGAAGAAAATGAACCGGATATTTACCGCGCTATCCGTCGCGATGCATTATTAGAAAACGTAGTTGTTCGTGCAGATGGTTCTGTTGATTTCGATGATGGTTCAAAAACAGAAAATACTCGCGTGTCTTACCCAATTTACCACATCGATAACATCGTAAAACCAGTTTCTCGTGCTGGTCACGCAACTAAAGTTATTTTCTTAACTGCTGATGCATTTGGCGTATTACCACCAGTATCTAAATTGACACCAGAACAAACTAAATACTACTTCTTATCTGGTTTCACTGCAAAATTAGCAGGTACTGAACGTGGTATTACTGAACCAACTCCAACATTCTCAGCATGTTTCGGTGCAGCGTTCTTAACGCTTCACCCAACTCAATATGCTGAAGTGTTAGTAAAACGTATGCAAGCAGCAGGTGCTGAAGCTTACTTAGTGAATACTGGTTGGAATGGCACAGGAAAACGTATCTCAATCAAAGATACTCGCGGAATCATTGATGCAATCTTAGATGGCTCAATTGAAAAAGCTGAAATGGGCGAATTACCAATCTTCAACTTAGCAATTCCTAAAGCATTACCAGGTGTAGATTCTGCAATCTTGGATCCTCGTGATACTTACGCAGATAAAGCACAATGGCAATCAAAAGCTGAAGACTTAGCCGGTCGCTTTGTGAAAAACTTTGTTAAATATGCAACTAACGAAGAAGGCAAAGCTTTAATTGCAGCTGGTCCTAAAGCTTAATTAAAAATACTAAAAATATTAACCGCACTTTGGGTAACTGAAGTGCGGTCATTTTTTATCTGTTTTCAAGCTGATAAATGTATTCAAAAATTCACAAAAATCCAGTAAAATCACCGCGTTTTAACTTTCGTCAATTAAAAGGACAATGCAATGCTTAACCAAATTAAAAAAGATGCTCAAGATCGTATGGAAAAAAGCCTTGAAGCATTAAAAGGCCATATTTCGAAAATCCGTACTGGTCGTGCACAACCAAGTTTACTTGATGCAATTCAAGTTGAATATTATGGTGCAGCGACTCCACTTCGCCAATTAGCAAACGTGGTGGCAGAAGATGCGCGTACTTTAGCTGTAACTGTTTTTGATCGTTCTTTAATCTCTGCGGTAGAAAAAGCAATTTTAACCTCAGATTTAGGTTTAAACCCATCTTCAGCGGGTACCACAATCCGTGTTCCGCTTCCTCCATTAACAGAAGAACGCCGTCGCGATTTAATCAAAATTGTAAAAGGCGAAGGTGAACAAGGTAAAGTTGCGGTTCGTAATGTGCGTCGTGATGCGAATGATAAAATCAAAGCATTATTAAAAGACAAAGAAATCAGCGAAAACGAACAACATAAAGCAGAAGAAGAAATCCAAAAAATCACAGATATTTACATTAAAAAAGTAGATGAAGTATTAGCGGATAAAGAAAAAGAATTAATGGATTTCTAATCATAAAAAATGCGAAAGGCAGACAGTTTTGTCTGCCTTTATTTTATTAGGTATGCAAATTTAGACGTACCAATGAAAATATAATCAACAAAAGTGCGGTAAAGATTCTATGCAAAAACAAAACATTGTCATTCTTGGTTCAACGGGATCAATCGGTAAGAGCACCCTTTCTGTTATCGAAAATAACCCTCAGAAATATCATGCATTTGCACTCGTAGGCGGAAAAAATGTAGAAGCAATGTTTGAACAATGTATCAAATTCCGACCGCACTTTGTGGCTCTTGATGATGTAAATGCTGCTAAAATTTTACGTGAGAAATTAATTGCGCATCATATTCCAACGGAAGTATTAGCAGGACAACGAGCTATTTGCGAACTCGCAGCACATCCAGATGCCGATCAGATAATGGCGTCGATTGTTGGTGCAGCAGGATTGTTACCTACTCTTTCAGCGGTTAAAGCGGGTAAACGGGTATTACTGGCAAATAAAGAATCATTGGTAACCTGCGGACAGCTTTTTATTGATGCCGTAAAAAACTATGGCGCGAAGCTTTTACCAGTAGATAGTGAACATAATGCGATCTTTCAATCGTTACCCCCAGAAGCACAAGAAAAAATTGTCTTTTGCCCACTTTCTGAATTAGGTGTAAGTAAAATTATTCTCACTGGATCTGGCGGGCCATTCCGTTACACGCCACTCGAACAATTCACTAACATCACACCAGAACAAGCGGTTGCGCACCCTAATTGGTCTATGGGTAAAAAAATTTCTGTCGATTCAGCTACAATGATGAATAAGGGCTTGGAATACATTGAGGCTCGCTGGCTTTTCAACGCAAGTGCGGAAGAAATGGAAGTCATTATTCATCCACAATCGATTATTCATTCTATGGTGCGTTATGTTGATGGCTCAGTCATTGCTCAAATGGGAAATCCAGATATGCGAACACCAATTGCAGAAACTATGGCATATCCTCACCGCACTTTTGCTGGAGTAGAACCACTCGATTTCTTTAAAATCAAAGAACTGACGTTTATTCAACCTGATTTTAATCGTTATCCAAATTTAAAACTAGCTATTGATGCCTTTGCTGCGGGTCAATATGCGACAACAGCAATGAATGCAGCTAATGAAATTGCTGTACAAGCATTTTTAGATCGTCAAATTAGCTTTATGGATATTGCAAAAATTAATTCGAAAACAATTGAGAAAATTTCGCCTTATACCATTCAAAATATTGATGATGTACTCGAAATTGATGCGCAAGCAAGAGAGATTGCGAAAACGCTAATTGGGGAATAGACCTAGAATAACTAGGTCTAGTTTATTCGATTTAATGGAATACAAATTCCAAAATACACATATAGGCTGCAATACAAAATAAAATAATCGCCAATAATTTTCTTGTTAAAGTCGGATTCATTAATCCACGCAATTTCATTGAGAAGAAACTCATTCCAAATGAACCCAAGGTAACGACACCAACTACAAGAAAATTTACATATCCTAGTTGGCCACTTAGACTGACATCATAAGGGAAGGCCCTTGTGAGATAGCCATATAAATTACCAATCCCACCAATAATCATCATGTAGTTCGTATAAACGGCAATTTGCTGTGTTTTTACCCCCTTTAATTGCCCGACAAGGGGCGCAAGAATAGAACCGCCTCCAATACCTGTAATACCCGCAATTAATCCTCCTCCGCAGCAACTAATACTACCTTTAGCTCGTTCCATAGGAGACATATTAGACACTTCTATTTGTGTTCTCGATCTGTTTAAAAATGTTTTAATCGCTAGCGCACTTAGACTAACCGTAAAAATTAAACTAATTATCGCTGTAGAAAAATAAAAACTTAATTCAAAACCAATTTGCACGCCAATCACCATAGAAATAGACCATAAAATCATATTGATATAATCAATTTTAATTTTTTGCTTATGGAAAAATAATAAATTAATCAATGCGGTAAACATCACAATGGTGAGTGACGTAGCTGAAATAACTTGAATCGGCAACTCGGGAAATAATGTACGTAAAATTGGCACCATCAATACCCCCCCGCCAATACCAAAAATAGCAGAAACCATATTGGTACAAATACCGCAAATCAGTAAGATAAAAATTGTACTAATTGCCATTGCTACTCCTATCAAGAAAATCAGCTTAATAATATATTCTAATTGTGGCGTAAGGAGATGAGCATATCTTATGATCAGCATCATATACACTTAAAAATATTCTGTTATGATGAAAAAAATAGAAAGGATATGATGTATGAACGCATTTCAATTAATGGCAAAACCTACTGGCTCAATTTGTAATTTAGATTGCCAGTATTGCTTTTACTTGGAAAAACCTCATTTAAATCAACGAGCCATGAATGATGAGGTATTAGAAACCTATATCAAATCTTACATAGAAACAGCCCCTCAACAACAAGTAACTTTCCTCTGGCAAGGCGGTGAGCCAACCATGGCAGGCCTTGATTTCTATAAAAGAGCGGTCGATTTTCAGCATAAATATGCTAATGGGAAACAAATTGAAAATTCGCTACAAACCAATGGTGTATTGCTTAATGCCGATTGGTGCCGTTTTCTACATGATCATAATTTTCTTGTAGGGCTTTCTATAGATGGTCCTGAACACTTACACGATACCTATCGTTTAACTAAAAATGGCAAAGGCACATTTCAACAAGTAATAGATGCACTAGATTTACTACATAACTATCAAGTATCTTTTAATACTCTCACAGTAGTGCATAATCTAAATGTCCTACATGGCAAAGAAATTTATCATTTTCTAAAACGAATTGGATCGCCATATATGCAATTTATTCCACTAATGGGAAATTATAAGCAACAAGCCTCTGCAAAGGATTATGGCCAGTTTCTAATTAATATTTTTGATGAATGGTACGCTAATGATGTAGGAAAAATTGGGATTCAGTTTATTGAACAATGGTTTATGGCCTATCTTGGATTACAACCTGATTTATGTATTTTTCGTGAAACCTGCGGTGATCAATTAGTTATTGAACAAAATGGGGATATTTATAGTTGCGATCATTATGTTTACCCTGAGTACAAGTTGGGAAACCTCATAGAAACACCACTAGTAACATTAGTTGATAACATAAAACAAAAACATTTCGGTTCAGAGAAATCCTTTCTTTCCGAACGATGCAAAAGCTGTAAATTTCGTTTTGCCTGTCATGGAGGTTGCCCAAAACATCGAACTGTTCAAGGATTTGGAAAACCACATAATCAACTATGTGAAGCCTATTATGCAGCTCTCTCTCACATGGAACCCTATTTGAAAGAATTTGCAAAATGCTTTGGTAAAGCAAAATAACATTATTCATTTAAAATAAAAATTTTGTTACCAAGTTAACACTTTTAAAACTTGCTTATAGCGGATAAAAACAGAAATTTGTATAGTAACCTAAAGTTGTTTATGTATTAAAAGGATATTTATGTCAAGCTCATCACCTTATTTACCTCAAAACTTACATCAATGCATTATTTCTGAAAGTAAAACGCTAGGGAAAAACAGCTTAATTTATACTCAAGGTGAAAAACCTAAAGAATTTTATTTTTTAAAACGAGGACTTGTCGGGCTTTATCATAGCTTAGAAAATGGTAAAGAAACCTTGATTCGACTTTATCACGCTAACGAATATTTTGGGTTTAGAACAATCTTTAGTGAAACAACTTATCATTGTAGTGCAAAGGTATTACTAGAAGCAGATATTATTCGTATATTTCCTGGAAATCACACTACTTTTATCGCAAATAATCCTGATTTTTCCTGCTATCTAATGAAGCAACTCTCAAATGAATTATATGACGCAGAACACCGAGTAAGTAGTACAGCCTATAAACGAAGCTACGAGCGTATAATTGATGCGATTGAAAATCTAACTGAAAGTTATCCCGATTATCCTTGGACCTACCGAGAAGTAGCTGAATTTTGTGGATGTGAAACAGAAACTGCTATTCGTATTAGTCAAGAATTAAAGAAACAAGGAATTCTAGATAAAAATACAAGACATTTACGAATCTGCTCTTAAATTTAAGATTATGGTTTTGAACTATCTATATAAATAATATTATCAATAAATAAAGTGCTTTTTACTTACATATAAAATAAAAAAGCTCACTATAAAGTGAGCTTTTCCTTTGAATTGATTTTTATTCCTCAGTAGCTGCTTCAGCAACTTCTGGGCGATCAACTAACTCAATGTATGCCATTGGTGCATTATCGCCTGCACGGAAACCACATTTCAAAATGCGAGTGTAACCACCTGCACGTTGAGCAAAACGTGGACCTAATTCATTGAATAATTTCGCAACAGTTTCGATGTTACGAGTACGAGCGAATGCTAAACGACGGTTTGCAACGCTATCTTCTTTTGCTAATGTAATTAACGGTTCAACTACACGGCGTAATTCTTTAGCTTTAGGCAAAGTAGTCTTAATGATTTCATGACTAACTAAAGCACTTGCTAAGTTACGAAACATCGCTTGGCGATGGCTGCTATTACGGTTTAGTTGACGACCACTCTTACGATGGCGCATGATCTTATCCTTCTCAGAAAAATCTTAACCTATGACCAAACTAGTCTTCAGCAATACTTGCTGGTGGCCAATTCTCAAGGCGCATACCAAGTGACAAGCCACGTGAAGCGAGCACATCCTTAATTTCAGTAAGAGATTTCTTACCAAGATTAGGTGTTTTTAATAATTCAACTTCTGTACGTTGTACTAAATCACCGATATAATGAATTGTTTCTGCTTTCAAACAGTTAGCAGAACGAACTGTCAACTCTAAATCATCTACAGGACGTAATAAAATCGGATCAAACTCCGGTTTTTCTTCCTTAATCTCAGGTTGACGAACATCACGCAAATCAACGAATGCATCGAGTTGTTCTGCTAAAATTGTTGCTGCACGACGAATTGCTTCTTCAGGCTCAAGCGTACCGTTAGTTTCTAACTCAATAACAAGCTTATCTAAGTCCGTACGTTGTTCTACACGCGCTGCTTCTACATTGTATGCAATGCGATCTACAGGGCTATAACAAGCATCCACTAATAAACGACCGATTGGACGCTCCTCAGTTTGGCTATGTGTACGAGCTGAAGCTGGAACATATCCTCTACCACGTTGAACACGAATACGCATACTAATCGATGCATTCTCATCTGTTAAGTGACAGATTACGTGATCCGGATTCACAATTTCAACATCACCATCGTGGGTAATGTCCGCTGCAACAACAGGGCCAATTCCAGATTTATTTAGTGTCAGAATAACGTCATCTTTATTCTGTACTTTAACCGCTAGACCTTTAAGGTTTAAAAGTACTTCAAGAACATCTTCTTGAACACCTTCCTTACTACTATATTCGTGCAATACGCCATCAATTTCTACTTCAGTTACAGCACAACCTGGCATTGAAGACAGAAGGATACGACGCAATGCATTACCTAGAGTATGGCCAAAACCGCGCTCTAACGGTTCTAAGATCACCTTAGCATGAGTTGAACTAATTTGTTCAATATCTACTAAACGTGGTTTTAAAAATTCTGTAACAGAACCCTGCATTTTATCCTCTCTTTGCTTTTAAGCTTAACTATTATTTAGAGTAAAGCTCAACGATCAGATGTTCGTTAATGTCTGCTGATAAATCAGAACGTTCAGGAACACGTTTGAACACACCTTCCATTTTCGCAGAATCAACTTCTAACCAAGTTGGTTTCTCTCTTTGTTCTGCTAATTCTAATGATGCTTTAATACGTGCTTGTTTTTTAGATTTCTCACGAACAGCAACAACATCATTTACTGAAACTTGGAATGATGGAATATTAACAACACGACCATTTACAACAATCGCTTTGTGGCTCACTAATTGACGAGCTTCTGCGCGAGTTGCAGCAAATCCCATGCGATAAACAACGTTATCCAATCTACCTTCTAATAACACTAATAAGTTTTCACCAGTGTTACCTTTTAAACGGTTTGCTTCTTTATAGTAGTTACGGAATTGACGTTCTAAAATACCATAGATACGACGAACCTTTTGTTTTTCACGTAATTGACTACCATAGTCAGACAAACGCGGTTTACGAGCACCGTGTTGACCAGGTGCTGTATCAATTTTACATTTTGAATCAATCGCACGCACGCCTGATTTAAGGAATAAATCAGTGCCTTCACGACGGCTGAGCTTGAGTTTTGGACCCAAATATCTTGCCATTTTCTTTCTCCAACTATCCTATTACGTCTTAAACACGACGTTTTTTCGGTGGACGACAACCGTTATGAGGAATCGGAGTCACATCAGTAATATTCGTGATACGGAAACCCGCTGCGTTTAACGCGCGAATTGTTGATTCACGACCTGGACCCGGACCTTTAACCATAACTTCCAAATTCTTTAAACCAAATTCTTTAACCATTTCTGCGCAACGCTCTGCAGCAACTTGAGCAGCAAATGGAGTTGATTTACGAGAACCACGGAAACCTGAACCACCAGCGGTTGCCCAAGCTAGTGCATTACCTTGACGGTCAGTAATGGTTACGATTGTATTATTGAAAGACGCATGAATATGTGCTACGCCATCTACAACTTGTTTTTTTACACGTTTACGTGCACGAACTGGTGTTTTAGCCATTCTTTATTTACCCCGACTATTTTTTGATCGGCTTACGTGGACCCTTACGGGTACGCGCATTAGTTTTAGTACGTTGACCACGTACCGGTAAACTACGACGGTGACGTAAACCACGATAACAACCTAAGTCTAAAAGACGTTTGATGTTTAGTGTTACTTCACGACGTAAATCACCTTCAACGGTAAATTTACCAACTTCGTCACGCAGTTTGTCAATCTGCTCTTCAGACAATTCTCTGATCTTAACATCTTCAGCAATACCCGCCGCAGCACAAATAGCTTTTGAACGAGTCTTACCAATACCGTAAATTGCAGTTAAAGCGATTACAGCGTGTTTATGATCAGGAATGTTAATGCCTGCAATACGGGCCACTATGCACTCCTATTATTTTAACTAATTTGGTATTCTGATCTTGAAAAGCCCGTTTTCAGGATACTCAAACAGAATACCAAGGACATAAATGAGTTGAGCAGTATAACTGCTCAACTGGTTCTTTGCAAGAAAAAATATGAATTAACCTTGACGTTGTTTATGTTTAGGATCGCTGCACAATACGCGTACAACACCTTCACGTTTAACAATTTTACAGTTACGACACATTTTCTTTACGGAAGCACGAACTTTCATTGCTTATCCTTTTATACTAAATGAACAATTATTGTCCAAAACCTTTAAGGTTTGCTTTTTTCAACGCAGACTCATATTGAGACGACATTAAGTGACTCTGAACCTGCACGATGAAATCCATAATTACAACGACTACAATTAAAAGAGATGTTCCACCGAAGTAAAATTTAACATCCCAAGCCGATGTCATAATATAAGGAACTAAACACACAAACGTTACATAAAGACCGCCAATTAGTGTAAGACGAGTCATAACTTTATCAATATAACGAGATGTTTGTTCCCCTGGTCTAATTCCTGGAATAAATGCACCAGATTTTTTTAGATTATCTGCTGTATCTCGCGGATTATACTGCATTGCAGTGTAAAAGAAGCTAAAGAAAATAATTGCTACAGCATAAACAAGTAAATAAAGAGGCTGACCAGGATTCAACAACATAGATAAGTTATTTAACCACTCAAACTTATCATTTTGTCCAAACCATTGAGTTAAGGTAGCTGGAAATAAAATAATACTTGAGGCAAAAATTGCCGGCATTACGTTTGCCATATTTACTTTCAATGGTAAATGTGTTGAATGACCACCTAAAATTTGACGACCTTGTTGACGCTTCGCATATTCAACGCGAATTCTGCGCTGTCCTCTTTCAACAAAAACAACGAAATAAGTTACTGCAAATACAATAGCTGCGATCAGAAGAAGCACTAATGGATGCATCTGTCCTTGACGAGCCTGCTCAATAGTTTGAAGTATAGCTGATGGTAAACCAGCTACGATACCGCCAAAAACAAGAATTGAAATACCGTTACCAATACCTCTTTCAGTAATTTGTTCACCTAACCACATTAGGAACATAGTTCCAGTTACCAAGCTAACAACTGAAGTGAAGTAAAAACCAAATCCAACATTTGGCACTAAACCAGGTAACATATTTGGTAAACCTGTTGAAATAGCTACTGCCTGAATGGTTGCAAAAACAACTGTCGCATACCGAGTATACTTAGAAATTTTACGTTGACCAGCAGCACCTTCTTTCTTTAATTCTGCTAAAGCAGGAGAAACCGTTGCAAGCAACTGAATTACAATAGATGCCGAGATATACGGCATAATACCTAATGCTAAGATAGATGCACGGCTTAATGCACCACCAGAGAACATGTTAAACATGTCAATGATGGTGCCTTTTTGTTGTTCAACTAATTGAGCTAGCACAGCCGCATCAATACCAGGAACCGGAATGAAAGAACCAATTCGGTAAACGATAAGCGCACCTAAAACGAAAAGTAATCGGCTTTTTAATTCACCTTTACCGCTATTAGTACTTCTTGCTTGATAACCTGGTTGTTTAGCCATTTGCTAATTATTCCTCAACTGAACCGCCAGCAGCTTCAATTGCTGCTTTTGCACCCTTAGTTACACGCAAACCACGAACTGTTACTGCTGATTTCACTTCACCCGCTAAAACTACTTTAGCGAATTGGATATCTTTAGTTAAGATATTTGCTGCTTTTAATGTTTCTAAGGTTACTATATTACCTTCAACTTTGGTTAACTCATTCAAACGAACTTCTGCAGTTACTGCAGCTTTCATTGAAGTAAAACCAAATTTTGGTAAACGACGGTATAACGGCATTTGACCACCTTCGAAACCGCGACGAACACCGCCACCAGTACGAGATTTTTGACCTTTATGACCACGGCCACCAGTCTTGCCTAAACCTGAACCAATACCACGACCGAGGCGTTTAGAGCTATGCTTTGCACCTTCAGCCGGAGATAGAGTATTTAAACGCATCTCTTACTCCTCCACTTTAACCATGTATGAAACTTGGTTAATCATACCACGTACTGCAGGCGTATCAATTAACTCAACAGTGTGGTGCATATGGCGAAGACCAAGACCACGCAAGGTAGCTTTATGCTTCGGTAAACGAGCAATTGAGCTACGAACTTGTGTTACTTTAATAGTTTTAGCCATTATTCATTACCCCAAGATTTCATCAACAGTTTTACCGCGTTTTGCAGCAACCATTTCTGGTGATTTCATGTTTGCTAATGCATCAATAGTTGCACGAACAACGTTAATTGGGTTGGTAGAACCATACGCTTTAGAAAGAACGTTACGTACACCTGCAACTTCTAATACTGCACGCATTGCACCACCAGCGATGATACCTGTACCTTCGCTTGCTGGCTGCATAAATACACGTGAACCAGTATGAACACCTTTAACTGGATGCTGTAATGTACCTTCATTCAAAGCAACGTTAATCATATTACGACGTGCTTTTTCCATTGCTTTTTGGATCGCTGCTGGAACTTCGCGCGCTTTACCATAACCAAAACCTACTCGGCCATTACCATCGCCCACTACAGTTAATGCAGTGAAACTCATAATACGACCACCTTTTACAGTTTTTGATACACGGTTTACTGCGATTAGCTTCTCTTGCAGTTCACCAACTTGTTTTTCGATGTTTGACATCTCAATTTACCTCATTAGAACTGTAGACCAGCTTCACGTGCAGCGTCCGCTAAAGTTTGGACACGACCATGATATTTAAAACCGGAACGATCAAAAGCAACAGCTTGAACGCCTTTTGCTAATGCGCGTTCTGCAACAGCTTTACCTACTGCAGCAGCAGCATCTTTATTACCGGTGTATTTTACTTGCTCACGAATTGCTTTCTCAACAGTTGAAGCAGCGGCAAGCACTTCTGAACCGTTTGGTGCAATAACTTGTGCATAAATATGACGTGGAGTGCGGTGAATAACTAAACGAGTTACACCTTGCTCTCTCATCATATGACGTGCACGAGCTGCACGACGGATACGAGCTGATTTCTTATCCATAGTGTTACCTTAATTATTTCTTCTTAGCCTCTTTGATACGTACCACTTCATCAGCGTAACGTACCCCTTTACCTTTATAAGGTTCAGGACGGCGATAAGCACGAATATCTGCTGCAACTTGACCGATCAACTGTTTGTCTGCACCTTTCAACACGATTTCGGTTTGAGATGGACATTCTGCAGTAATACCTGCCGGCAAAGTGTGCTCTACTGGGTGAGAATAGCCTAAACTTAATGCAATTGCATTACCTTTAAGTTGAGCTCTGTAACCTACACCCACCAATACTAATTTTTTAGTGAAACCTTCAGTAACACCGATAACCATTGCATTAACTAATGCACGTGCAGTACCCGATTGAGCATTTGCTTCAACAAAACCTTCACGTGGAGTGAACGTAAATTGTCCGTTATCTTGTTTTACTTCAACTGATTCATGAATTTTGCGAGATAACTCGCCATTTTTACCTTTTACTGTTAATAGCTGACCGTCGAGTTTAACTTCAACGCCGGCAGGAATATTAACAGGTGCCTTTGCAACACGAGACATTTTCCTACCTCTCTATTAAGCTACATAACAGATGATCTCACCGCCTAAACCTGCTTGACGAGCAGCGCGGTCAGTCATAACACCTTTAGATGTAGAAATAACTGCAACACCTAAACCGCCCATAACTTTTGGTAATTCATCTTTACGTTTGTAAATACGAAGACCAGGACGACTTACACGTTGGATGCTTTCTACAACTGGTTTGCCTTGGAAATATTTTAAAGTAATTTCCAATTCAGGTTTAGCACCTTCTAAAACTTTTACGCTTTCGATATAACCTTCAGCAGCTAATACGTTGGCAATTGCCACTTTTAGCTTGGAAGAAGGCATATTGATTGCAACTTTGTTCGCAGCTTGACCGTTACGAATACGGGTCAGCATATCTGCGATTGGATCTTGCATACTCATTGTACTTTTTCTCCGATTCCAAAATAAAGTGGTATATTACCAGCTCGCTTTTTTAAGGCCTGGGATTTCACCGCGCATTGCAGCTTCACGAACCTTAATTCGGCTTAAACCAAACTTACGTAAAACGCCATGAGGACGTCCAGTTTGGCGGCAACGGTTACGTTGACGAGATGGGCTAGAATCACGTGGTAAAGTTTGTAACTTTAACACTGCATCCCAACGATCTTCATCAGAGGCATTGACATCAGAAATAATTTTCTTTAATTCAACACGTTTTGCGTAGAATTTTTCAGCCAATTTAACGCGTTTTACATCGCGTGCTTTCATTGATTGTTTAGCCATTATAACCTGCCTTATTTACGGAATGGGAAATTAAAGGCAGCAAGTAGTGCTTGACCTTCTTCATCATTCTTAGCAGTAGTTGTGATAGTGATATCTAAACCACGTACACGATCTACTTTATCGTAATCGATTTCAGGGAAGATGATTTGTTCACGCACACCCATGCTATAGTTACCACGACCATCGAATGATTTAGCGCTTAAACCGCGGAAGTCACGAATACGTGGAACAGCAATTGTAATTAAACGTTCAAAGAACTCCCACATACGCTCACCGCGTAGTGTTACTTTACAACCGATTGGATATCCCTGACGGATTTTAAAGCCAGCAACAGATTTACGAGCTTTAGTTACTAAAGGTTTTTGACCGCTGATTGCTGCTAAGTCCGCTACTGCGTTGTCTAGCAATTTTTTGTCGGTCAATGCTTCACCCACACCCATATTCAGGGTAATCTTTTCGATTCGTGGGACTTGCATGACAGATTTGTAGCCGAATTTATTTTTTAATTCGCTTACTACTTGATCTCTGTAGTAATCATGCAGTTTCGCCATCGCATTACTCCAGTTTGTTAAATAATTTCATTGTTAGATTTGAAGAAACGTACTTTTTTGCCGTCTTCGAATCTAAAACCTACACGGTCAGCTTTATTTGTTTTAGGATTGAAAATCGCAACATTTGAAGCGTCGATTGCAGCTTCTTTCTTCACTAAACCACCAGCTTTTCCTAATGCAGGAACTGGTTTTTCATGTTTAGTAATGATGTTGATACCTTCAACAAACACTTTACCGTTTGGTAACACTTTAGTTACCTTGCCACGTTTGCCCTTATCTTTACCAGTAAGAACAATTACTTCATCATTTTGACGGATTTTAGCAGCCATTACATTCCCCTTACAGTACTTCTGGAGCTAAAGAAATGATCTTCATGAATTTCTCAGAACGAAGTTCACGAGTCACTGGTCCAAAAATACGAGTACCGATTGGTTGCTCAGTGTTATTATTTAAAATTACACAAGCGTTACCATCGAAACGAATAACTGAGCCATCTGGGCGACGAACACCCTTCTTGGTGCGCACAACAACTGCTTTTAGTACATCACCTTTTTTTACTTTACCGCGTGGAATTGCTTCTTTTACAGTAATTTTGATGATGTCACCAATCGCAGCATAACGACGGTGCGATCCACCTAGAACCTTGATACACATTACGCTGCGAGCGCCTGAATTATCAGCAACATCCAGCATAGTCTGTTCTTGGATCATATTAGTGCTCCGTTAAGATTAAAAAAACACCCTTTCGGGACGAACCCATCCGCACTACTCAGATAGAATGGCGGATAGGTGGCGGATTCTATCAAAAGAAAAAGAGAAAGGCAATGATAATTTACCTTTCTCTTCTTAACCTATTTACTAAATAATCCAGTTAAAATTTACCGCACTTTTAGAATTGTAAAATACCCCTATATTATTCTCAAAAGCTCATCTAATGAAAAATAAACTGCAGAAAAAATAAAATGCTCTCTTCTCTTACCTTAGATAAATTCATCAGTTTTTAGATTTTGGGAAAATCTCCTTGCCTAAAAGCCAAAGATACCGATCGAGTTCTTTTAAATTAAATCTTTCTAATTTATAAAATCTTTGAAAATCTATCAAAACCTCTTTAAATTTTCTGTAATTTTTTAAATCTTTCCTTTTAAACGCTGAAAATTTATCTACTTTATTAAAATAGAGGAGAACTTGCTCCACATAGCTATCATAAATTGGGAAAGCAATTGGATTATGATGACTACAATATTTAGTTGCAAAAGAGTAAAAATACTTCTCCTTACCACCAATTGTTACTTCTCCTAATTCACGAACTAATTCAATATCACCAGATTTTAAACGTTTATCTAGATCTTTAATACCCAAAATATGCTTTGCAAGATGATGAATAGCAAATATATTTGTACTATAAAAATCATTTAAGCATGATGTTTTCAATAAAATATCACTAATCTCAAGATTCTCAGGTAATAACTTTAGAAATAGTTTATTTAACGCTTTTTCTTGTGAAATATATTTTTCAAGTTTTTTCCATCCTTTAAGATGTTTATTAACTTCTGAAACACTGGGTTTAGGGGGTAAATATTCTTCCACATTTTCTCCACTTTATAAAACTAATGTCTAACTCAATCTAATCGTAACCATAGATTTTATATACCATCAAGTCATTACATCATGATTTCAGAATGAGGCAACGCAGCTTTTAATTTAGAGAATTCCGTTTCATTAAATTCAACAAGTTCATCATCAAAGTTCATTACTCGTCTTATATAAAGTTCTTTTAAATGATTTAATTTACTAAGTTTATACAATTCATCAATATTTATTCTATTATAGGAAAGATCTAAACTTTCTAACTTATTAAATCTAACAATCGAATTAAACATAACCTCGCTAATTAGGCCACTCCAATCTCTAAATGAAATAGATAAAATATAATTATTTAAGTAGAGTAAAGGCTCCAAATTATCAATCTCATAAACATTGTTAGGGATATTTATATTATCAAGCACTGGCTCTATAAAAGTATCATCTAACAAATATAATCCTGTTACATATTCTCCTAATAAGATTCCAAAAGTATCTCGATCATATATATCTGCTTCTGTATCAAAATCATTTTCATCGTAAAACTCTATGATGCCAATCTCCTCTTCTTGATTAGGAAGATCATGTATTAATATATACTTCATTGTATCAGATAAATGGCACCACCAATCCCAATCTGCATCAGAAATAAACTCATTGTCAGCAATCTCATCTTCTGACATTTGGCTTATCTTTCCAATTTTTTGACCATTAATAAAGTTTATTAGAGCTTTGTTAAAGTCATTGCTGTTTTTCTCATTTTCGAATTCAAAACCAACTGATTTTGCTATTTCGTCTAATATAGAGTTGAGATTGCGATGCATCACCGTTACATGTCCACTGACTTTTTCAATTAAAAACTCATCATACTCAGCATAGCCATCAGCGTCCTTTGAAAAATTAGAGTTTCCATTTATATGGGAAATAAGTCGGTAACTCAAACATTGAGGACTTTCCATTTTCCCATAGACAATACCCAATCTATTAAGAATTTCACGTAATATTTTAACTGTATCACGATATATTACTTTAACATCTTTGTCGCCTAATTCTATACGTAACTCATTATAAACTGCAAAATTTCTAATATTTTTATATCATAAACCAACTCCAATTTATTAGACAATAAAAATAGCCTATATATAATTAATATTTAAAGTTTATATAGGCTATAATTAATTATACCAAGATGCAGAATAAATATTTAACTTACTATTTTATATAGTTTCATAAAATTCATATGCACGTAATAATACTTTACTATGCAATAATCTCGCAATTTGGCAGCAATTCTTTAACTACATTTAATTCTTTATCCCCCAAGTAATCCTCTGTAAATGGGATTTTTACTTTCTCTAAATAGATTTTTTTAAGATTTTTAATATCCTTAAGTGAGTCTAATGAATATAAAAATAGATCATTACCTGAAAGATCTAATTCTTCTAATTGAGGAATACTAGCAATCATTGATATTACATATCCTTGAACAATTATATCTTTATCTCTAAGTGATAATGATGACAATTGCTTAATATGTGATAACTTGTCGAAATCATCTTCTACATCATAAACCTGCGGAATAATAAGAGAAGTAAGCGTTCCTTGGTTATATTTTCGTTCTGAATCATACTGACCAGTTAAATATTTACCTACATAGTAGCTAATGGTTGTATTTCTATCGTTAAGATCAACTGAAATAGAAATATCTCTATTTTCAGTATCCAATTCAGGAATTAAATTACGATCAGCTTCAAGGAATTTATCTTTAAGATTCCATAATAGAACACACTTCATTACATAAGATAAACTGCACCACCACTCCCAATCTTCATTAGAAATATTCCCAGTAGTATCTGTATCATTGATAAGTTCTTCTGGGAATTTATCCTCTGCTAATTTTGTCGTTTCTTTACGGGTATCAATTCCGTTGATGAAATTAATTAATCTATGACCAAAATAACGAGTATTCCACTCATCAGAATATTCAAAACCAAGATCTTCAGAAATTTCTCTTAACATGCTTCGTGTTTTTCTGTCACGACATCTGATAGTAACGGTATAATCTTCAGCAGATTCAATAATTAAATCTTTATAAATTGCACAACTTCTAATTTGTTTAGACATAACTAGCCCCAGATTACCAAAGTTTTAAAACAACTTGACCAAAGGCAACTAGGATAGGGTTACCATTTAGTTCATAGGTATTATTAGATGATGCGCTAACTTTAGGCTTAATTTTATCTCCATCTACAACCCAGATATCACCAGGGCGAACAACATATTTTGGCTTTAATTCTCGCCCATCCCATACCCAGACATCTTTAGAAGTACCAATATATTTAGGTTTAATTTCTTTACCACTTAAAACCCAAACATCACTAGAACTACCACCCGATTTAGGTTTTAGCTCACGTCCATCGCAAGACCATTTACTCGATAATGAAATTTTTGGCATAATCTTCTCCAGTACCATTATTAAAAATATTTTTATCAGTGTTTGTTTAGGTGTTATGTCAATAACACCTAAAAGAAGTATACTTCTTTGCGAAATTGACTTACTAAAAGAAAAAGTGCGGTTAAAATTCATTGAATTTTAACCGCACTTTAAAAACAAAAAAGCCAATAGACTCACACTATTGGCTTTTATTTTATTACTCTTTGTTATTAATTAAGCAATAACTGCTTTCTCAACAACACGAACTAAAGTCCAAGATTTGGTTTTTGATAGAGGGCGACATTCGCGAATCTCTACGGTATCACCAACTTTGGCTTCATTGTTCTCATCGTGTACGTGTAATTTAGTTGTACGACGGATAAATTTACCATATAAAGGGTGTTTTACCTTACGTTCAATAGCAACAACGAAAGATTTTTCCATTTTGTCGCTAACAACTTTACCTTGTACGCTACGAATTTTATCAGTCATTACTCACCCGCCTTTTCGGTTAATACAGTTTTTACACGTGCAATATCACGACGCACTTGTTTAGCCTGATGGGTTTGTTGAAGCTGACCGGTGGCTGTCTGCATACGCAACTTGAATTGTTCACCTAAAAGGTTTACTAATTCAGCATTCAGCTCTTCAACACTTTTTGTACGTAAATCTTGAGCTTTCATTACATCACCGTCTTAGTTACGAAAGTGGTCTTAACTGGCAATTTAGCAGCTGCTAATGCAAATGCATTTCTTGCTACTTCTTCAGACACACCATCCATTTCATAAAGCACTTTACCCGGTTGGATTAAGGCTACCCAGTACTCAACGTTACCTTTACCTTTACCCATACGGACTTCTAATGGTTTTTCAGTAATTGGTTTATCTGGGAATACACGAATCCAGATTTTACCTTGACGTTTTACTGCACGTGACATTGCACGACGTGCCGCTTCGATTTGACGAGCGGTTAAACGACAACGACCAACTGCTTTTAAACCGTAACTACCGAAACTAACTTCAGTACCGCCCGCGATACCACGGTTACGGCCTTTGTGAACTTTACGGAATTTTGTACGTTTTGGTTGCAACATTTAGCGTTTCTCCTTACTTACGACCTTTACCGCGTGGAGCCTTTTTAGGCTTGTCGGCAGGTTGTTGTTCTGATTGCGCAACGGCAGCCATTCCACCAAGAATTTCACCTTTGAAGATCCACACTTTAACGCCGATTACGCCGTAAGTTGTGTGAGCTTCTGCAGTGTTATAATCGATGTCCGCACGAAGAGTATGTAGAGGTACGCGACCTTCACGATACCATTCTGAACGTGCGATTTCTGCACCACCTAAACGACCGCTAACCTCAACTTTGATACCTTTAGCACCTAAACGCATAGCACTTTGTACCGCACGTTTCATTGCACGACGGAACATTACACGACGTTCTAATTGAGAAGCGATGCTATCTGCAACTAATTTCGCATCTAATTCAGGTTTTTTCACTTCAGCAATGTTGATTTGAGCAGGAACGCCAGCGATTTTAGACACTGCGTTACGTAATTTTTCAACATCTTCGCCTTTTTTACCGATTACGATACCAGGACGAGCTGTGTGAATAGTTACACGAATACTTTTAGCTGGACGCTCAATAGTAATACGTGAAACTGAAGCATTTGCTAATTCTTTATTTAAGAATTTGCGTACTTTGAAATCGCCTTCAAGATTGTCAGCGAAGTCTTGTGTATTCGCGAACCAAGTAGAGCTCCAAGGTTTAACAATACCTAGGCGAATACCATGTGGATGTACTTTTTGACCCATTGCTATTCCTCTACTTATTAACGATCTGACACAACCACAGTAATGTGGCTAGTACGTTTTAAAATACGATCTGCACGACCTTTAGCACGTGGCATAACACGTTTCATGCTAGGACCTTCATCAACGAAGATTTTAGCAACTTTAAGATCATCGATATCTGCACCGTCATTGTGCTCTGCGTTTGCAATAGCTGATTCTAAAACTTTCTTCACTAAAGCTGCTGCTTTTTTGTTAGTGAAAGTTAAGATTTCTAATGCTTGCGCAACTTTTTTACCACGAATTAAATCGGCAACTAAGCGAGCTTTTTGGGCAGAAGTGCGAGCGTAACGATGTTTTGCGATAGTTTCCATCTCTTTACCTCTTATTTCTTAGCTTTCTTATCTGCCGCGTGACCGCGGTATGTACGAGTCGGTGCAAATTCACCAAGCTTATGACCGATCATTTCATCAGATACATAAACAGGAACGTGCTGACGACCATTATGGACTGCGATGGTCAATCCGATCATTGATGGAATGATCATTGAACGACGGGACCAAGTTTTGATTGGTTTTTTATCCCCGCTTTCCACCGCCTTCTCTACCTTCTTCAACAAGTGTAGGTCAAGGAAAGGACCCTTCTTGAGAGAACGTGGCATGGCTAATCCTCTTTAATTTAATCTATTATTTGCCACGACGACGTACGATATATTTATCAGTACGTTTGTTGTGACGAGTTTTCTTACCTTTGGTTTGAACGCCCCAAGGAGTTACTGGGTGTTTACCAAAGTTACGACCTTCACCACCACCGTGTGGGTGATCTACTGGGTTCATTGCTGTACCACGAACTGTAGGGCGAATACCTCTCCAGCGGTTAGCGCCAGCTTTACCCAATACGCGAAGCATATGTTCTGAGTTACCAACTTCACCGATTGTAGCAACACATTCAGCTAATACTTTACGCATTTCGCCTGAACGTAAACGTAAAGTTACGTAGTTGCCTTCACGTGCGATGATTTGTACATAAGCACCAGCAGAACGAGCGATTTGACCGCCTTTACCTGGTTTTAATTCAACGTTATGTACTGTTGAACCAACTGGGATATTACGCATTGGTAATGAGTTACCCACTTTAATTGGTGAGTTTACGCCAGCTTGGATTTGATCGCCTACTGACAAACCTTTAGGTGCTAAGATATAACGGCGTTCACCATCTTTATAAAGCACTAAAGCAATGTTAGCAGAACGGTTTGGATCATATTCTAAACGCTCAACAACCGCTGGGATGTCTAACTTGTTACGTTTGAAATCGATTAAACGGTAGTGTTGTTTGTGACCGCCACCAATGTGACGAGTAGTAATACGACCATAGTTGTTACGACCACCAGTTTTAGATTTAGTATCTAGAAGAGGTGCGTAAGGTTTACCCTTGTGTAATTCAGGGTTCACGATTTTAACAACGTGACGACGACCAGCGGAGGTCGGCTTACATTTAACGATAGCCATTCTCTAATTTCCTCCGATTACTCTGCACTGTCCACGAAGTCCAAGTTTTGGCCTTCGGCTAAAGTTACATAAGCTTTTTTCCAGTCGCTGCGACGACCCATTTTGCTACCACGGCGTTTAGTTTTACCTTTAACAACCACGGTACGAACAGAGTCAACTTTTACTTCAAATAATTGAGCAACAGCAGCAGCAATTTCAGCTTTGTTCGCATCTAAAGCAACTTTAAGTACAACAGTGTTAGATTTTTCAGCATTGTTAGTTGCTTTTTCAGAGATGTGCGGTGCACGTAGCACGCTTAGCAAACGTTCTTGACTCATGCTAGGATCTCCTCAATTTGTTTCACAGCGTCAACAGTAACAATCACTTTATCGAAAGCGATTAAGCTAACTGGATCGATACCTTGAACATCACGTACATCAACTTTATATAAGTTACGTGCTGCTAAGAATAGATTTTCATCTAAACTTGCTGTGATAATTAATGCATCTTCAACTGCTAAATCTTTTAATTTTTGTACTAAAACTTTAGTTTTTGGTGCATCTAATTCGAATTTTTCAACAACAACCAAACGGTCTTGACGAACTAATTCAGAAAGAATGCTTTTGATAGCACCACGGTACATTTTCTTGTTCACTTTTTGGCTGTGATCTTGTGGTTTAGCCGCGAAGGTTATACCACCAGAACGCCAGATTGGTGATTTAATATCACCAGCACGAGCACGACCTGTACCTTTTTGACGCCAAGGTTTTTTACCTGAACCAGACACTTCAGCACGAGTTTTTTGAGCACGAGTACCTTGACGCGCACCTGCTGCATAAGCAACAACAACTTGGTGGATCAACGCTTCGTTAAACTCACGTCCGAAGGTAGTTTCAGAAACAGTTAGTGCGTTTGCACCTACAACTTGTAATTCCATCTCTATCTCCTAGACTTATGCTTTAACTGCTGGCTTAACGATAACATCGCCATTGATAGCACCAGGTACAGAACCTTTTACTAATAGCAATTTACGCTCAGCATCTACACGAACAACTTCAAGTGATTGAACAGTTACACGTTCAGCACCTAAATGTCCTGCCATTTTTTTACCTTTAAACACACGACCTGGAGTTTGGTTTTGACCAATAGAACCAAGTACACGATGTGATAAAGAGTTACCATGAGTCGCATCTTGAGTACGGAAGTTCCAACGTTTAACACCACCTTGGAAACCTTTACCTTTAGAAGTACCAGTAACATCTACTTTTTTAACATCTGCAAAGATGTCAACATTGATTTCTTGACCTAAAGTGAATTCTTCACCTTCAGTACGAAATTCCCATAAACCGCGACCAGCCTCAACACCTGCTTTCACGAAATGACCTGCTTCAGGTTTAGTTACACGATTCGCTTTTTTAGAACCAGTAGTAACTTGAACTGCAGTATAGCCATCGTTTTCAAGAGTTTTAACTTGAGTTACGCGGTTGGCTTCGATTTCGATAACGGTAACTGGTACAGAAACACCGTCTTCATTGAAGATACGGGTCATACCAACTTTACGACCGACTAAACCAATCATTGTAATAACCTCTTAATTAACCTAGGCTGATCTGCACGTCCACGCCGGCAGCCAAATCTAAACGCATTAATGCATCAACAGTTTTTTCTGTTGGCTCTACGATATCTACTAAACGTTTGTGAGTACGAATTTCGTATTGGTCACGTGCGTCTTTATTTACGTGTGGAGAAATCAACACGGTGAAACGCTCTTTACGAGTTGGTAAAGGAATTGGACCACGAACTTGTGCACCAGTACGTTTAGCTGTTTCTACGATCTCCGCAGTAGATTGATCGATCAAACGGTGATCGAAAGCTTTTAAGCGGATACGGATTCTTTGGTTCTGCATTAGACCAGAGCTCCAATAAAATTTAGCTAATAAAAAAACCAACACCAATCACAATTCTAACTTCAAAATAGAAAAGGAGGTGCAAGTTACCTGTTATATAGTCTCCAAATCGGAAACATTGTTTAGCGTGACATATCGTCATGCTCGTTTAATAAATGATTACATTAAACGACTTTCATATTGAAAGTCTGCAAATACTACACAAAAGTTAAACAAATTGCAAGGGATTTATTCAAAGCAAATAAAAAGTGCGGTCATTTATCGCCATATTTTCTAATCGAAAAATACCTAGAAAAATCACCGCACTTCACATATTAAAATTACTGATGGTTATCTAATAGCGTGATATGTCGTTTTGCTACAATCCACGCACCAACATATCCCATAATTAAACAGCACACTAATAAGAATACAAATTCCCCAACACCTAATCCATTCAAACTGAATTGGACGGCAAAAATATCCGTTACATATTTCACGGCAGAAGTAAAATAGCTGATAATAAAGCTACTAAAAATTGCAGCAACTAATCCACCTAACACGGCATAAATCATCCCTGTATAAAGATAAGGACGAAGGATAAATTGATCTGTTGCACCAAGCAATTTCATCACATCAATACTTGATCGGCTACTATACACATCAGAGCGAATACTGTTACCAATAACTAAAAATACCGCTATCGTCATTAATACAGTGCAGAAAATTGCCACATGGGCAATTAACCAAGAAAGTGCGGTTAATTTTTCCATCCAATCGTTATCCAAGCGAACTTCTTGTACCCCTTTGATTTTATTTAAATTGGTACGTAACTCATCACGTTTTTCTGAAACATTAAATTCGCTCGTTGGTTTTACCATAACGACCGCAGGTAATGGATTATCATCTAAAATTTCTAATTCTTCACCAAAGCCAGACCAACTTTTGAATTCTTTTAAACTTTCTTGACGAGAGACATAATTCAGTGATTCCACCCCCTCTTGTTGACGGATTTTCTCTACCACTAAATTCGCGTCTTCTTCACTTAAATTTTTGTGAAGATAAATCGTCAATTCACTTTCCGGATAAAATTGCGTGGTCGCTAAATGTAAATTTTTCCACATTAAATAGCTCACGGTTGGGATCGTCAGAGAAACAGCGATAACCAAAATCGTGAGCAGCGTGCCAAATTTACGTTGCCATAAATCCGCCCATACTGCACGCAAAGTATAGGCTGTTTGAACAAAAACAGATGCATCCGGTCGGCTCATGATTATTCCTTAATAACGTAAATAACCTTGTTCAAGCACAAGACAAGGTTTTGGTTTTTGTTGAATTAAATTAATGTCGTGAGTAGCAATTAACACGGTCATTCCAAGGCGATTAAATTCTTCAAACAAATTAAAAATGCCTAAAGAAAGTTCATCGTCTAAATTACCCGTTGGTTCATCTGCCAATAAGAGTTGAGGTTTATGCACAATCGCACGTGCAATATCAACACGTTGCTGCTCCCCGCCAGAAATTTGTGGTGGCAAATAGTGCGCTTTATTACGTAATCCTACACGATCTAAAGATGCCATTGCTCGAGTATTCGCATCTTTTGGATGCATACCTGCAATAATCAACGGCAATGCCACATTTTCCACCACAGTACGATCTGTTAATAAACGATAATCTTGATGAACCATACCAATTTGGCGACGCAGAAATGGAATTTCATATTTCGACAAGCGAGTAATATCGTGTCCGTTAAACCAAATTTGACCAGCATTGGCTTTTTCCATTCCCATAATAAGCTTGAGTAATGTACTTTTCCCTGCGCCTGAATGCCCAACTAAGTAAGTCATACTTCCCACTGGAAGATGAAAATTCAAGCCTTGTAACGCTGGCTGCGTTGCACCATGATAGGCTTTAGAAACATTTGAGAACTTAATCACAATTTTTCCTTATTCTTTTTATTCTTCTTCATGAACGAATAATGCCTCAATAAATTCTTTGGCATTAAACTCACGTAAATCTTCAATTTTCTCGCCCACGCCAATATAACGAATAGGCAACTTAAACTGATCGGCTATGGCAAAAATCACGCCGCCTTTTGCCGTGCCATCTAATTTTGTTAGAGAGATCCCTGTTAAACCGACAGCCTCATTAAATAACTTCGCTTGGCTAATAGCATTTTGTCCCGTTCCAGCATCCAGCGTAAGCATAATTTCATGTGGTGCAGTTTCGTCATATTTTTTCATAACACGAACAATTTTTTTCAGTTCGTCCATTAAGTTATTTTTATTCTGAAGACGACCCGCCGTATCCGCAATAAGAATATCAATATTGCGTGCAGCCGCTGATTGCATCGCATCAAAAATTACCGATGCAGAATCAGAGCCAGTGCTTTGCGAAACAACTGGAATATGATTACGTTCTCCCCAAACTTGAAGCTGCTCAACAGCCGCTGCACGGAAAGTATCGCCCGCCGCAAGCATCACTGATTTTCCTTCAGCCTGAAATTTACGTGCGAGCTTACCAATTGTCGTTGTTTTACCCACGCCATTTACGCCCACCATTAAAATCACATAAGGTTTTTTCGTGCTATCAATCTCTAACGGTTGTGCTACTGGCTCAAGAATATCCGCCATTTCTACTTTTAATTGTTGATATAAAAGCTCGGCATCTTGTAATTCTTTACGGCTTGCATGTTCAGTCAAATTTTTGATGATTTTACTTGTTGTCGGCACACCAATATCCGCAATCAAAAGTTGCTCTTCTAATTCTTCAAACAACTCATCATCAATTTTCTTTCCTAAGAAAAAGCTACGAAACCCCGCGCCAATATTTTGTTTAGTTTTCAGTAATCCCTTAACTAAACGACTAAAAAAGCCACCTTCACTTGGCTTTTCGCGAGTTTCAATTTCAACAACAGGCTGAAGATCATCTTCTAACTTTTTCGCTTCGATGATTTCTTCGACTGGCTCAAGTGCGGTTGAAATTTCCTGTATTTTTTCTTCTTCGACTAAATCATGAGTTTCAAGTTTTTCAATAGACGACTCGATATCTTTTATCTTTTCTTCTTCAATTATCGGCTCAATTTTAGGTTCATCTTGCTTTTTATTACGCCCAAATAACGATGCCCAAAATCCGCCTTTTTTATTTTCTTCAGCCATAAAATGCTCTCTTAACTGTAATCCGATAAAAATGTCGTTCATTCTAGCAAAAAATCGTCTAAACTAAGCACAATTTTCAATAAAAATCGAATCTTTATGAAAAAAATACAAACGCCAAATGCAAAGGGCGAGGTTCGCATTATTGCTGGACTATGGCGAGGGCGAAAACTTCCCGTATTAAATTCAGAAGGCTTACGCCCAACTGGCGATAGAGTGAAAGAAACGCTTTTTAATTGGTTAATGCCTTATATCCACCAATCTGAATGTTTAGATGGCTTTGCGGGGAGTGGTTCATTAGGTTTTGAAGCACTTTCTCGCCAAGCGAAAAAAGTGACTTTTTTAGAACTAGATAAAACCGTCGCCAATCAATTAAAAAAGAATTTACAAACGCTCAAATGCTCATCTGAACAGGCTGAAGTGATTAATCAAAGTAGTTTGGATTTTCTAAAACAGCCACAAAATCAACCGCACTTTGATGTGGTGTTTTTAGATCCCCCCTTTCATTTTAATTTGGCAGAACAAGCAATTAACTTGCTTTGTGAAAATAATTGGCTAAAACCCAATGCGTTAATTTACGTAGAAACAGAGAAAGACAAACCGCTCATCACTCCTGAAAACTGGACGTTATTGAAAGAAAAAACGACAGGAATGGTGAGTTATCGTTTATATCAGAATTAGAGAAAAATTATGTTAGATATCGTTTTATATGAACCAGAGATCCCACAAAATACCGGTAACATTATCCGCCTTTGTGCCAATACAGGATTTCGCTTGCACTTAATTGAACCCCTAGGTTTTACTTGGGATGATAAACGCTTACGCCGCTCAGGTTTGGATTATCATGAATTTGCGGAAATCAAACGCCACAAGACTTTTGAAGCCTTTTTAGAAAGCGAAAAACCCAAACGTCTCTTTGCACTTACAACAAAAGGCAGTTCAGCACATAGCCAAGTGAAATTTGAACTAGGGGATTATTTAATGTTTGGCCCCGAAACTCGCGGCATTCCAATGTCAATTTTAAATGAAATGCCGATGGAACAAAAAATCCGTATTCCAATGACAGCCAATAGCCGCAGTATGAACTTGTCTAATTCTGTCGCAGTAACGATTTATGAAGCGTGGCGACAATTAGGCTATAAAGGTGCGGTAAATTTACCAGAAGTAAAATAAATAAAAAAGTGCGGTTAAAATTTAATAAGATTTTTAACCGCACTTTTGTTATTTAAATGGAACTTGTTTTCCAAATATCCGTCTTTTTATTCTAATAAATTCATTTTTTATTTTAGCTAAAGGTTTAGCGGGAATTTGGTTTTTATGAACACTTAATCTTCCCTCATCTAAACTACTCTCGAAATGGCTTTTACCATGAAGAATACAATCTTGAATACATACAGCTGGGAAAAGTTGCATTACTTTATAGTCATTCTGACTTAATAAGTCATCAAATATTAGCGTATCAATTGCGAGATCTAGTCGAGTATTTTTTATCTTATTGAGTAAATATTTAGCGCCTTTAGCTGTTATTGAATACCCACCCATTCCTGTGTGTTTAAATTTTAAATGGAAAATATTGCGCTCACATTTTATTTGATACATTTTGCCGAGCATTATTTTTCCATATAACGTTTCTAATTTCAAAATATCTGTATCACTATCAATATAATCAACACTCAACAATTCCTTTGCATTCTCGCCCAAATAAATATCATCTTCAAAAATATTAATATAATCTAAATTATTTTCTAAAACGAAATTCCATAAAATGATATGGCTTAATGCACAGGCTATCTCAGCATCACACAAAGTAGCTTTTGATGAACGATCAAAGGTTATATTAAATTTTTTAGCGGTTTCTTCAATAAGATTGGGCGTGATAGCATCAAAAAATACGAACGGAATATTCTGCTTACCGAATTCCTCTGTAATATGTTTTCGGCGTTTTTGTTCAGTCGTTAAACTAATAACATAATTGTGCTGTGCTGTGCTGTGCTGTGCTGTGCTGTGCTGTGCTGTGCTGTGCTGTGCTGTGCATAAAAGTAACCCAAATAAATAAAAAAGTGGAACAGTATAATATAAAAAGTGCGGTGAAAAATCATAGAAATTTTAACCGCACTTTTCTCTCTAAAATTAAATATTATGTGCTAAACGATATTCAACCAAATCTTCAATAGTAAGCACAAAATAACCAAATTTCTTTGCAAATTCTACAATCTCAGGGGCGCGAGCCATTGTGCCGTCATCATTCGTGATTTCACAAATCACGCCTGCATGTTTAAATCCTGCCAGACGTGCTAAATCAACGGAAGCTTCAGTATGTCCGCGGCGAGTAAGTACACCACCATTTGCTGCACGAAGTGGAAATACATGGCCAGGACGATGTAAATCTGTTGGAACTGCATTATCAGCAATCGCCGTTTGAATGGTTGTGACTCGGTCTGCGGCAGATACGCCTGTAGAAACACCTTTCGCGGCTTCAATTGTCACCGTAAAAGCCGTTTTATTTACACTATTATTGTGTTCTACCATTGGCGGTAAATCGAGTTGTTGGCAACGTTCATCGGTAATGCATAAACAAACGATACCACTGCCATAACGAATTAATTTTGCCATTTGTTCTGACGTGATTGTTTCTGCCGGGAAAATTAAATCGCCTTCATTTTCACGATCTTCATCATCTAAAACTAATACACCATTTCCATTTTTGAAGGCATTAATTGCATTAAGTACGCGTTCTTCAGCGGTATTGCCGAATGGAGATAAAATTGACTGATTCATAGTAATTTCCTTAATTTGAGACTTCAATTAAATACCAGAATCAGGGCTGAGAAATGCAAATAAAATGAACGATTTGGGAACCCAACTCGTTTTATTCTCTTTCATCCAGACTTTACTGTCGGCTTTGGAATCTCACCAAATCTGCTGACTTTAAAAGTGAAAGTTAGGGCAATTTAGCAGGAAAAATTTGCCAAAAATTGACCGCACTTTTAAACGCTCGTGGGCTTTACCACCGGTAGGGAATTTCACCCTGCCCTGAGAATGCGCGCTAAGTATAGCGCAAAATACCTAGGCACTAAATCAGAACGTGAAAAATATTTTCATTTAGCCTACAATAAACGCACTCAATTCTTACGCTATCAAGAGCGGATTATGTCAAAAGCAAAAGAGAAAAAAGTCGGTGTGATTTTCGGGAAATTTTATCCTGTACACACAGGCCATATAAATATGATTTATGAAGCGTTCAGTAAAGTAGATGAACTGCACGTTATCGTGTGTAGTGATACGGAGCGCGATTTGAAATTATTTTACGATAGTAAAATGAAACGTATGCCAACCGTGCAAGATCGTTTGCGTTGGATGCAGCAAATTTTCAAATATCAAAAAAATCAGATTTTTATTCATCATTTGGTTGAAGACGGTATTCCAAGTTATCCAAATGGCTGGCAATCGTGGAGTGAAGCAGTTAAAACCCTATTTCATGAAAAACATTTTGAACCTTCAATCGTATTTAGTAGCGAACCTCAAGATAAAGCACCTTACGAGAAATACCTAGGTTTAGAAGTTTCGTTAGTCGATCCTGACCGCACTTTCTTTAATGTGTCCGCAACCAAAATTCGCACCACACCATTCCAATATTGGAAATTTATTCCGAAAGAAGTTCGTCCTTTCTTTGCCAAAACGGTGGCAATTTTAGGGGGAGAAAGCAGTGGTAAAAGCGTGCTGGTGAATAAGTTAGCCGCCGTATTTAATACCACTTCCGCGTGGGAATACGGGCGTGAATTTGTATTTGAAAAACTAGGTGGCAACGAGCAAGCGATGCAATATTCTGACTATCCACAAATGGCTCTTGGTCATCAACGATACATTGATTATGCCGTGCGCCATGCTCATAAAATTGCATTTATTGATACGGATTTCATCACCACGCAAGCGTTCTGCATTCAGTATGAAGGGAAAGCCCATCCATTTTTAGACTCAATGATTAAAGAATATCCCTTCGATGTCACCATTTTGCTGAAAAACAATACTGAATGGGTGGATGATGGCTTGCGTAGCTTAGGCTCACAAAAACAACGCCAACAATTTCAACAACTACTCAAAAAACTGTTAGATAAATATAAAGTCCCTTATATAGAGATTGAATCGCCAAGTTATCTTGATCGCTATAACCAAGTGAAAGCAGTCATTGAGAAAGTGTTAAATGAAGAAGAAATCAGTGAATTGCAAAATAGTCCATTTGTTATAAAAGGAAAACATCAATGATCTTATTTGCCGGTGATCCACACGGAAGCTACGATCATATTTACCCTTTTGTGAGAGAACAGGAAAATGTCGCACTCATAATTTTAGGCGATTTGCAGCTCACGACAACAGATGAATTGGATAAACTTGCGCAACATTGTGATATTTGGTTTATTCATGGAAATCATGATAGTAAAACAATTAGTGCTTTTGATGCGATTTGGGGCTCTGAATGGCAATCACGGAATTTACACAATCGCGTAGTTGATATTCAAGGTACTCGCATTGCGGGATTAGGCGGTGTATTCCGCGGGCAAATCTGGATGCCGCCCAATCGCCCCATGTTTTTTGATCCTATTCATTATTGCCAATATAGCCCACAGGAAAAAATCTGGCGAGGCGGTGTGCCTTTACGTCACCGCACATCAATTTTTCCATCAGACATTGAAATCTTAGAAAACCAACAAGCGGATGTGTTGATTTGTCACGAAGCCCCTAAACCACATCCGATGGGTTTCCAAGTAATTAATGATTTGGCAATGAAGATGGGGGTTAAGCAAGTATTCCACGGACATCATCACGAAAACTTTACTTATCGAACAAAGTATCCCTACAAAATCACGAATGTAGGTTTCCGTAGTCTTGCTGACGCTGAAGGAAATTATTTGCTACAAACGATCGACGATCGTGAAAAATAAATCTAGTCCAAAACAAAAGCCGATTCAAATGAATCGGCTTTTTTACATTCAAAGTGCGGTATTATTCCGCATTGTTTTTCGATTTAATAATGGCGTAAACCACACCTGTTGATAAAGCACCAATCGCAATTGCACCAAGATATTTCAACGGCTCAGATACAAATGGAATTACAAATAACCCGCCGTGTGGAGCTTGTAATGTAATATTTAATCCCATTGAAATCGCACCAGCCACCGCACCACCAATCACAGAACTAATAATGACTCGAATTGGATCTGCTGCCACAAATGGTAATGCACCTTCGGAAATAAAACATAAACCAAGAACGAATGATGCTTTCCCCGCATCGCGTTGGCTAACGGTGAATTTATTGCGAGCAATCCAAGTCGCCACTGTCATACCAATTGGTGGAACCATACCAGCGGCCATTGCCGCAGCCATTGGCGTATAAACTTGGGATGCAATCAATCCAACAGAAAAGGTGTATGCTGCTTTATTTACCGGCCCGCCCATATCGATACACATCATTGCACCGATAATTGCGCCTAACACAATCGCATTCACTTCGCCCATTGAAGTAAGCCAATTACTTAGCTCTTTCATAATTTCAGCAACTGGTGGATTGATGAGGTAAATCATCGTCAAACCAACGATCATTGAACCTAAGAGCGGTAAAATTAAAATCGGTTTTAATGAAGTCAGGCTTGCTGGCAATCGAATAATCACATTTAGCCCTTTCACCACATAGCCCGCTAAGAAACCTGCAATAATACCGCCAAGAATCCCTGCGCCCGCTTCACTTGCCAGCATCCCAGCAATCAAACCAACTGCAAGTCCTGGACGATCCGCGATAGAAAATGCAACGTAACCGGCAAACACGGCAATCATTAACTTGAACGCCACACCACTACCGATATTCATCAACATATTTGGAAGATCTTGCAAAATCCCAGTATTTTCAATTACATTGAAACTGAACATAAAGGAAATCGCAATCAACAATCCACCCGCAACCACTAACGGTAACATATGAGAAACACCAGTCATTAAGTGTTTGTACACACCTTTTTTCTCACGGCTTTCTTCTTTCGATTCCGCATTATTTCCACCATCAAAAATTTTGGCTTCTTTAAATGCTTTATCAAATTCTTGCTCGGTTTTCTTTAAGGCTAATCCTGTTGAAGTGCGGTACATTGGTTTACCTTTAAATTTATCTAAAGGCACATCAATATCTGCTGCAACAAATACCAAATCAGCCGCCGCGACTTCTTCTGCAGTAATTTCATTACCAGCCCCAACTTGACCTCGGGTTTCAACTTTTATATTCCAACCTTGTTTTTTCGCATAGGCTTCAATCGCTTCGGCTGACATAAACGTATGTGCAACGCCAGTTGGACAAGCAGTTACCGCAACAATATTTTTTACACCAGAAACACCTGTAAAACTCACCGCACTTTTCGGTGCAACATAATCTGCCCCATTGGCTAAGGCATTTGCCAGCGTGACTTCAGGTGAAATCATGGCGATAGCTTCGCCGATAATAAAGACTTTTTTACCGACTAAAGCGGGGTTATTTGGTAAGACAGAACCAAATACGAGAACAAGATCTGCTTCGGCTGGTGTTTCTACAATAGAAACATTCGCTTTTTGCGCAGCTGCTCGAAAAACTTCATGTAATAAATAGGCTTTCGCATCGCCTACATTAGCTGATTGGGTTAAAAATAACTTCATACTATCCTTCAATCATCGTTATTTGTACTTTTTCTAAAATGGAGTCAAGTAAACTCAAATCACTCACACCGACATTACTTTGAGACACCGCAAAAGCGGACACAGCCGTAGCAAAAGCTAGGGTTTCTGCTTTAGATAAACCTTTTTCAAAACCATAAATTAAGCCTGCTACCATTGAATCCCCTGCCCCAACGGTACTCACTACATTTTCACATTTTGGTGGTTCGGCTTTGAGCACACCTTCATTATTAATCCATAAAGAACCTTTTGCGCCCATTGAAATAATCACGTTTTCAATGCCTTCCGCTTTGAGTTGCTGTGCAACGGAAATAATGTCTTCAAAACGATTTAATGGATGACCAATCCAAGCCTCAAGTTCTCGATGATTGGGTTTTACTAGCCAAGGTTTCGCTTTTAATCCCGCGGTGAGCGCAGCATTGCTACTATCAAGCACAACTTTTACGCCAGCTTGGTGAAGCTGATTTAACCAATCAGCAAATAATTCAGGAGACACACCTCGAGGTAAACTGCCACACACTGCGACAATGTCATAATTTAAACAATAAGCCAAAGAATCCGTCACAAATTGTTGCCAAACTTGTGGGCTTATTTGATATCCCAAGAAATTTAAATCTGTCACATCCGCTTCAGTCTCGGTAATTTTTACATTGATACGCGTTTTGCCATCAACACGGTGGAATTTATCTTCCAAACCGTGCTTATTAAACATTTGCTCGAAATCAGCTGAATTATCCTTGCCCAAGAAACCGCCTACTGCAACAGCAACGCCTAAATCTTTTAGCACTTTTGCGACATTAATGCCTTTCCCAGCAGGAAATAAACCTAGAGTTTCTACGGTATTTACTTCACCAAGTTGGATACGATTTAAACGCCCGACTAAATCATAGGCGGCATTTAAAGTAATTGTTACGACGCTTGCCATACTATTCCCCTAAACCCGATTCAATCACAGCACCTATTCCGTCAATAGCTTGTTGCGCTTCATCGCCCGTCGCAACAAAACGTAAACGAGTCCCTTTCACTACGCCTAATGCCACAATTTTCATTAAGCTTTTAGCGCTCACTAATTGAGAATTACGATCAAGATTTTGAACCGCCACAGAGGCATTATATTTTTTCACTTCGTTTACCAACACTGCACTTGGGCGAGCATGCAAACCGTGTTCGTTCTTAATCACAAACACTGCCTCAATGGCATTTGCCGGCAAGTTATTATCTTCGCTTACCGCTGGTGCGTGAATTTGTTCTCCCATAATCTCAATGGTGTCAGGTTCAGATGGTGGCACTGCAGAAACATTCTCGCCCAAGCCATCGGCAATCACTTTGCCCAATGCTTCAATAGCTTGTTTTGCATCTTCCCCTTCTGCCACAAAACGTAAACGATGACCTTGTGTTACACCAAGCGCAACAATCTTCATCAAGCTTTTTGCGCTGACGACTTCACTTTCACGAGTAAGATTTTGCACGGTAATTTTCGACGTGAATTTTTTCACTTCATTAACCAAATTTGCACTTGGACGGGCATGTAAACCATGTTCATTACGAATTGTAAAGGTTCCTACAACGGCACCCTCTACAGATTGAATTTCAACATCACTCGATACCCCCAAAAGTGCGGTCAAAATGTCTGTTGAATTACCATTGAGCAAGGTTGTTTGAACGTCATCATCTAATAAACGCACCAAAGTTGGATTAATTTGATCACTGACGGCTGCAACAGTTATCACGCCTTTTACCGCTTTGCCATTGTGGCTAAAAATCGTTTTGGCACGACTAAATGCTAAGGCATTTTTCACATTTCCTACGACAGAATCCGTTACCCATAACCCTTTGCCAAGCGGTAATGCCACATTATTTATCACTTCAGAAATAAAGCGATTTTCCACCGCACTTTGCACCTGCAATTGCCCCGCATTAATCGCGACTAAAGTTAATAAACTTTGGGTATCTACATCTAAACTGATATTAGCATCAGGAATTTCAAATGGTTCGATAGTTTCACCCATTAAAATCGCACGAAATTCAGCAATATCAGTGATTTTTGCTAATCTCGCTGCGGTATCTTCATCACTCAAAACGTGAGTAAGTTGGCGCAATAAAGACAAGTGCTCATCAGATCGCGCCGCAATACCAATTACGACATAAGCAATATTTCCCTCACCCCATTCTATGCCTTGAGGAAATTGAAACACTTGCACACCCGTTTTCTTTACCATCGAACGAGTATCCAAGGTGCCATGAGGAATAGCGATGCCATTGCCTAAAAAAGTTGAGGTTTGCTGTTCACGCGCTAGCATTCCTTGTAAGTAACCATTTTCCACATTGTCTGCTTGAACTAATGCGGACGCTGCCATTTCAATCGCTTGTTGTTTATCAGCTGCGTTAGCATTTAAATGAATGTTGCTTTCCGAAAGTTCTAACATTCTTGCTCCTTAATAATTTAAAAATAAAGCTGCTGATGAAATAAATCGACCAGCAGCTTGTTGAAAAACAATTATTTAGATGTGCAGGCTTTCAGCAGTGCTTCACTACCTTGCGCAATATATTCATCATTTTCACCGCGCTCTTTGCCTTTTTGTAAGTCACGCATCGCATCATAAATACCTTGAGTCATGCTTTGCGAATCCACTTTTTCCCAACAATTTGCACTCAAACGTTTAAGGTTCGCTTGCAATGCTTCCGCATGTAACACGCCGCTATAATAAGCATATACATCAGAATCATGGCCGCCAGTATAAAGTTTATCCTGAATTTGTTTCACAGGAACTAAAATACGACCTAAATACCAATCATTGGCACCACTTGCAAAATTATCTACAAAGAAATTTTCATTCACGCGACCTTTATATGTCGCCACTGTCGCTTCATAAGCTGCTGCATAGGATTTCTGATCGATTTTATCTTTATCTAAATCAATCACTTTTTTATCGTTCCCCATAAATGGAATATAGTTGGTAACCGATGACCAAGAAGAACAACCTGCCAACATTAACGTAAAAAATAAAACAGAGATTTTTTTAAACATAGTCATACCTGATTAAAGTTAATAAAACGCTGCCATTATACTGGCTGAAGGGGATTAAAGAAAGGGCGGTAATTATTCCGCCTCTTTTACTAAAGACACCAAAATCTGGTCGATTTTAAAGTTTTCCGTATCAATCACTTCAAACTTGTATTTTCCGTAAATCACAGAATCGGTTTTTTTCGGGATTTTACGTAGCATATACATCATAAAGCCACTGATGGTTTCGTAATTTTCTTCATCAGGGAAAGATTCAATATCTAACACTCGTGTCACATCCTCTAATGGCGTTGCGCCATCAATAAGCCATGAATTTTCATCACGACTAACAATATATTCTTCTTCGTTAGAAACCAATTCCCCCATAACAATACTCATCACATCATTTAGCGTAACAATACCAACTACAAGAGCGTATTCATTTACAATAATCGCAAAATCTTCACCAGTAGATTTAAACAATTCCAACACCTCGTAAAGAGAAAGTGTATCAGGCACAAATAATGCTTTACGGAGTAGTTTGGGATCAGTGAGAACCACATTTTCATTCTGCAAATACATGGTTAGTAACGTATGGGATTCGACATAACCTAAGATTTTGTCGAGGCTATTGTCACAAATCACGATTTTAGAATGAGAATCACGAGAAAGCGTATCCATGACTTCTTGGCGAGAAAAAGTGCGGTCTAAATACACGATATTTTCACGCGTAGTCATGGTGGAAGTCACTGTACGGGATTGCATATCAAAAATATTTTCGATGAGATAATGCTCTTGAGTTTTCAATACACCAGCCTCTGCGCCCGCTTCTACTACGGCGAAAATATCTTCAGATGTCATGCCATCTTCACGCACAGTGGAAATACGAAGTAAGCGGAAAAATACATTAGCAAGCGTATCAAAAAACCACACAAGTGGCTTAAAGACAAACATACTGAAATTCATAATGCCGACAACGCGCAACGCCACCATTTCAGGATAAGTAATGGCAATACGTTTTGGAATAAGATCAGCAAATAAGATAAAGAAACAAGTAACCAATACAAACGCGATTGTAGAAGCGGTTGGTTCAATCCAATCGCCCACAAAAGAGCGGCTTAAAATTTCCGCGATATAAGGGCTTAGTGCACTTTCACCAATTCCCCCGCCAAGAATCGCCACCATATTCAAACCAATTTGAACCACGGTAATAAAACGACCAGGATGCTCTTGTAATTTAAGCACTTGAAGCGCGCGCACATCTCCTTCATTAGCTAGAGTTTGTAGTTTCAATTTACGCGAACCCGCCAGTGAAATTTCTGCAGAAGAAACAACTGCACTAATTAGAATTAAGGCAATAATCGCCAAAATAGTATGAAATAATTCCATAATCATTACTCAAAAATATGAAAGAAAACGACCGCACTTTGCGGCCGTTCAGGATATTACTCTTCGCTGTCAAACCAGCCGCGAACAAATTGAATAGACAAGAATAAAGTAGCTAACAGGAATGCATAGAAAATCCAAGAAACGATTGGATGACTTGACGTGTCATCAGCAGTCATTTCTTTAATTGAGGTTGCATTGCGATATTCATCCATCATCGTAATACGCCAACCATAGTATTTAATTTGTACAAGTTTGTTGTCATTACCCAAAGCCTGCGCTTCAGCCTGTAAATTGGCTGATCCAAATTTGAAGTAGAATGGGAACCCCCAACGTGTATCTTCATTGCGATACACCATAATTTTGCCATCGTCATTTTGCGTATTGATGTAATACACATCACGTGTTGGGCCATCAGCTGGATTCGATTTTGTGATGGGACCATCTTTATCAACACGTTTAACTTCTACGCCAGTAACACGCGTCACATCGTAATGAGGAAATACATAATTCACTACGGAAAACATAAAACCGTGGAATAAAAAAACAACAATAAATAAGAAATATTTAAAAAACTTTCGCATACTTTTTCCTTGTCAGAACTGTGCATTTATTCTACACGAATTTTAAATAAACGCTCGAAATTTTGCGTAGTGATTCGAGCAAATGCCTCGGCAGAAACGCCCTTTAAGGTTGCCACATATTCACATACTTCTCTCGTATAAGCCGGTTGGTTTTCTTTTCCTCGATAAGGCACTGGTGCAAGATAAGGCGAGTCCGTTTCCACCAATAAGCGATCCATTGGTACATAACGAATAACCTCACGAATCGCTTCGGCATTTTTAAAGGTGACAATGCCAGAACAAGAAATGTAAAAGCCTAAATCCAACGCTTTTTTCGCAAATTCCATAGTTTCCGTAAAACAATGAATAACGCCACCGCACTTTTCAGCATGGTGTTGGCGTAACATTGAAATAGTATCATCACCTGCAGAACGTGTATGAATAATTACAGGCTTATCTAACTGGTTTGCAATATCGATTTGGCTACCAAACACCGCTTGTTGATCCGATTTATTGTCCGCGCTGTAATAATAATCTAATCCAATTTCGCCAATCGCAATCACTTTCGGATCTTGCGCCAAACGCAATAAGCGTTCTGCGTCATAAGGTTCCTCTTCAAAATCCAGTGGGTGAACACCGCAAGCAAGCGAGACATTATTAAATTCGCGTAAAGATTCATAAGCCTGTTCAAAACGGCTTAAGGTTACACCAATCGCGAGCAAATGTTTCACATCGCGCGCGCGCGCTTTTTCCACCACATCTGCGATATTTTTATGTAAATTTTCATAATCCAACGCATCTAAATGACAGTGGGAATCAACAATGAACATAATTATTTTTCCTTATGCCTAAGGCTTGAACGCCATAGGCGATATATCTTTAATTTATTGCGTTTCAAATACTTCTGTGACTAATCGCGTCAAACCATCTAATAGCATCAATTCAACATTCACACCATTAATTGTAAGCAAATCTGACCGCACTTTTTGCATAATTTTGATTGCTTGTAATAAACCAAGAGCGGTTTGCTCATCGCTGAATTGTTCGATGCCACGGCCAAGATCGGCAACTTGTCGATGACTGTCAATTTCAAGTCTATGTTTTAAACAATCGGAAAGAAAAGCCAAAATCCAATCCACTTGCTGAACATAGCGTTCTTTGTCAAACAACGGAAGCAATTCCAATGGCGAACGTCGGCGATAGAACACCCAAAATTGACGTAAGAAGTTTTTACGCTGTTCAATCAGCCCTTGTTGTAACGTTTCTAAGGCAAAAAGCGGACGCCCAAGATTCATCGCAAGTGCGGTCAAAATTTCCTGATTTTCAGCCGCACTTTCTAATTTCAACCAATCAACAGCCATTTGTTCATTAGGCACGGACAAATTCCACACTTGGCATCGACTGTAAATAGTTGCTAATAAACTTGCTGAACTATCCGTTTGAAGCAAAAAATAAGTATTTGGACGAGGCTCTTCCAATGTTTTCAATAACGCATTGGCAGCCGCTTCCGTTAAACGTTCCGCTCCTTGCACATACACCACTTTATTGCCGTTTTGTTGTGCGTGCTGCGCAACCATTTCATTAATGTCGCGTACTTGATCGACGCCAATATCTTTACCGTCAATCGGGCTTAGTTCGTGATAATCTGGATGGCTATGGGCTTGCATTAAATGACAAGAATGGCATTGACCACAAGGTTTATCGCCTTGAGCCACACACATTATTTTCTGTGCAAGTGCATTAAATAAACTTTCTACACCTAAACCAGAATCAGCTTTAATCAGCACAGCATGATGCCCCAAACCTTCGTCAAAGGTTTGAGCAATTTGATGATAAATTGGCATTAGCCAAGGGTAAAGAGCGGTCATTTTTCCAAAAATTTTTGAGAATAACGAGAGCAATTATACACATTTTCAAACTGGCTTGACAAAATAGCAAAAAGCAAACGTTTACTTTTAATAAATAAGAAATAAATAGAGAAAATTTGAACCAAATGGCATTTTTTGTTCAGTTTTATGCTAAAATCCGCGCCCTATTTATTTTTACTTGACAAAAGAAAGCTTATTATGGAACTCAAAGCAAGCAAAGGTTTAATTTTTTTCTTGATTACATTTAGTTTATTTATCCCTCGTTTTAGCTTTGCATATCCTGAATTTCTTGGAAAATATTGGAATGAGCGGGGAATTCAGTATCTTGGAGAGGGAAGTGGTGCTTCCGTATTCTATTCATTAAAAGATATGCTCGATCGAGGTTCTGTAGCTTGGCGTCCTATTCCTAAACAAATTATTGATTATATAAAAAATTCTGAGGCCTGTTATTTCTCCTCTTTACCTGATAATCCTAAAGATGGTTGTGAACTATTCAGCAGTAATACTTACGAAAGAAAAGGGTACTTTACAGATTTAGTGGAGAATAAATATGGAGCAGAACAAGAAGGGGAGTGGTATGATTTTAATGCACCATATGCGAAACATTTTCTTCACCCCTTCCGAGAAGATATTCCTTTTTATAGTGAAAGTGAAAAGCGGTATAATTTACCCGTTTTGTATCAATCTTATCTATATGATAACGATGAAGCAGGAAAAACAAGCCGACCATTAAATGCGTTAATCAATAACAGGGTATATGATTTTAATGTACTTGCTATTGACAACTATCGATTTAAGTTTCCAGGTGAAACAAGAGGATTGACTCTCACTGTGAAAAACCAAAGTGAAGTACGCGGTGCCACCCTTCAGTTATTAAAAATGGTTTTACAAGATTCTCTTTGGGAACCGCGTTTTGATTCCGATGTATATAACTTAGAGACACAAAATGCCAATATTCGCTTTAATAGCACAAACACAAGATTAACCGTGCATGAGAATTACCAGGGAGACGGCTCTCACTTTTTTATTAAATTTGATCCCAAAGAAGCAACTAAACCTGTTTTAACTTTTGATAAAAATGTGACAGGAACGTCTAACATTGTTTTTGAAAAGCCAATAGACGATTTAAAAAGCCTAGATGGACATCAAATTATCAAAGTAAACGGCACAGCAGATAAACACGCATTCCGTCTTTCTGGCAAACATCAAAAGGGAATTTATACGCTCTCTTTACAACAACGCCAAGATGGCTTTTTTACCAAAGTACAAGAACGCGATGATATTGCGATTTATGCACAACAGGCTCAAGCCGCCAATACTTTATTCAACCTACGTTTGAACGACAAAAATAGCGATATTTTTGACCGCACTTTACCACGCAAAGGCTTGTGGGTGCGTTTAATTAGCGGTCACTTAAGTCAAGATGTTCAAGGCAAGACCGCACCAGTAGAAGGAAATCGTAAAGGCATACAACTTGGTGGCGATGTTTTCTCCTTACAGAATCAAGACTACCAACTTTCCTTTGGTTTAATGGGTGGACAAGCAGAACAACGTAGTACTTTTCGTAATCCAGATACAGACAATCTTACAACAGGAAATATGAAAGGCCTTGGTGCGGGCATTTATGCCACTTGGCATCAACTTCAGGACAAACAGACAGGTGCGTATGTTGATAGCTGGATGCAATATCAACGTTTCCGCCATAACATCAATAGTGAAGAGGGGGTAGAACGCTTTACTTCAAAAGGTATCACTGCCTCAATTGAAGCAGGTTACAATGCTTTATTAGCAGAACACTTAACAGGGAAAGGGACTCAAATTCGTTTTTACCTACAACCACAGGCACAACTGACTTATTTGGGTGTAAATGGCGGCTTAACCGATAGTGGCAATAGTAAAATGAATTTACTTGGCTCTCGCCAATTACAAACTCGAGTTGGCGCACAAGCTAAAGCGCAATTTACTTTCACTAATGGTGTCATTTTCCAACCATTTGTTGCTGTCAATTCAATTTACCAACAAAAACCTTTCGGCGTGGAAATAGACGGTGAACGTCGAGTGATAGACAATAAAAATACGCTTGAAAGTCAATTAGGCGTTGCGGTAAAAATTAAATCTCACTTAACTTTACAAGCAACATTCAATCGCCAAACAAGCAAGCATCATCAAGCTAAACAAGGTGCGTTGAATTTACAGTGGACGTTTTAAGTTTAGTAGTAACAAAATAAAATCGGCAGGGAAATTCACTGCCGATTTTTTTATTTTAAAAGAGCGGTTATTTTTCGTGTAATTTCCACCAATTTTTTACCGAATTTTCAATTCCAGCCAATGTAGGGTGGGCGTAAGCCCACGCGTATTATTAATAATATTCTTTTTTTCGTGGGCTTACGCCCACCCTACGGGCTTAACCTTACACGCTACATTCAATCATCAAACAAGCAAGCATCATCACGCTAAACAAGGTGCGCTGAATTTACAGTGGATGTTTTAAGTTAAATAGTAAAAAATAAAATCGGCAGGAAAATTTCTGCCGATTTTTTATTTTAAAAGTGTGGTCATTTTTCGTTTGATTTCCACCAATTTTTAACCGCTCTTTCAATTCCAGCTAATGTAGCCAATGTAGGGTGGGCGTAAGCCCACGCGTATTATTAATAATATTCTTTTTTTCGTGGGCTTACGCCTACCCTACGGGCTTAACCTTACAAGCAACATTCAATCGCCAAACAAGCAAGCATCATCACGCTAAACAAGATGCGTTGAATTTAAAGTGGACGTTTTAAGTTTAGTAGTAACAAAAAAAATCGGCAGGAAAATTTCTGCCGATTTTTTATTTTAAAAGTGCGGTCATTTTTCGTTTGATTTCCACCAATTTTTTACCGCGCTTTCGATATCAGCTTGCACAAGTTCAATTCTCTGCTCAGCATTAATCATCACTGCTTTTGGATTATCTTTTACTAATTCTAAATAGCGTGCTCGAGTGCGATGGAAAAAATCTAAATCCATTTGCTCAATACGGTCTAACTCGCCACGTCCACGAGCTCGCGCTAAACCGACAATCGGATCTATATCCAAATAAATTATGAGATCTGGCTCAAAATCACCTAATACGGTTTCTTTCAAGGTGAGCATAAAATGCGGGGCTAATTGACGTCCCCCCCCTTGATATGCCTGAGATGACATATCGTGACGATCGCCCACTACCCATTTCCCTTGCATTAAGGCAGGTTTAATCACATTTTCCACCAACTGAATACGCGCTGCATAAAGCATTAATAACTCTGCTTTCGCTGTCACAGGTTCTTCGGTTTCATGTTTGATGAGATGACGTAATTTCTCTGCCAATGGTGTTCCGCCCGGTTCGCGAGTAAACACCACATCTTTAATACCGAGTTCATGCAAGACTCGCACAACAGACTGATGAGCGGAACTTTTCCCCGCACCTTCCAAACCTTCAATGACAATAAACTTTCCTTTCATATTTTCTTCCGCACTTTTATTTGGCATTTTTCTGACTGCGATACCAACGTAAATATTCTTGTACCGCTTTATTATGTTCATTCAAATTTCGGGTAAATTTATGGCCGCCATTTCCATCGGCAACAAAATAATAAAAGTCTGTTTTTGCTGGATGCGCAACAGCTTGTAAAGCACTCTCACTCACCATCGCAATTGGTGTTGGTGGTAGCCCCTCAATCATATAGGTATTGTAAGGGGTTATCGTTTCCAAATCTTTCTTACGAATATTACCGGTATAACTCTCACCCATTCCATAAATCACGGTTGGGTCAGTTTGTAGTTTCATATTGGCTCTTAAGCGATTAATAAATACGGAAGCCACTTGTGGGCGCTCCGCCGCAATCCCCGTTTCTTTCTCCACAATAGAAGCCAAAATCAGCATCTGATACGGATCCGCTAATGGGAGGTTTTCATCACGTTCATTCCACGCTTTATCTAAGGCTTTTTGTAGACGAGTCGTTGAACGTTTTAATAATTCAAGATCTGTTGAGTTTGGCGTGTAATTATAGGTATCTGGATACAACCACCCATCCATGTTATTCCATTCGTAAACGGCTTTTGCAATGGCTGGAATATCCAATAACGCCATAATTTCTTTATCACTTTTACCTTGCAAGGTTTGTTTTAAGTGCGGTGCGTTTTCAAGGTTTTTACGCCATTCCTTGAACGTTTTACCTTCAATAAACTTCACACTAAATTGCGCTTCCTTGCCGGAATTAATGATATCCAATAAATCTTGCAACGTTTTCACACCCTCAAGAGAATAAGTTCCTGCTTTTATTTTATTTAGCTCAGGTTTCAACTTCAGTAAATAAGGTAATAATTTCCCATCATCAATTAACTTTTCTTGCTCAAAAAGTGCGGCTAATTTTGAACCTGTTGTGCCACGTTCAATAGTTAAAAGCTGATCTGCCTGCACATTTACTGGTGTTTTGACAAATTCAGTAATTTTGTAATAAGCAAAACTTGCCACGCCCGCTAAAATCAAAATTAAAAGTAAAATCGCAATTAAAAATTTCTTCATAAGCTATAAGAAAGAGAAAATAAAAAACAACAAAAGGGGCAATTAAAGCCCCTTTCTTTTTGATACTTTGTTATTTATTAAAATACTGAATATTCGCTCTTTTACGCAATGCCTTTACCCAATCCTTTGTCGCATCTTGTAATTGAGTGTTCACTAAACGTTCATATGCTTTTTGTGTGTAGGCTTCTGTAGTAAGATCGCCATCACGTGTGCCAGTTACTTCCAAAATATGCCAACCGAACTCGGTTTTAAATGGTTCAGAAATCACACCTTGTTTACTTTTCACAACGGTTTGCGCAAACTGTGGTGCATAAGTTTCTGGGAACGCATAACCTAAACTCCCACCATTTGCACCTGATAAATAATCTTTAGAGTACTTTAATGCGGCATCAGCGAAAGTTGTTTTACCTGCAATAATATCAGAACGAATTTTAGCTAATTGTTTTTTTGCTTGAGCATCATTTAACAATGGATTAAGTTTTAACAAAATGTGACGCACTTCGTATTCTTTACCTGTAACTTTTTGTGCGGTGCCTTGTGATTTTGCCTCATCCAACATTTTTTGACCAAGTGCAACCACTTCTTCACGCGTCACATCAATACTTTCTTGAATAGCTTTGTTACGTACAGCCCCCATCACCATTTGATTGGCAATTTGCTGACGGAATGTATTTAATGAGATGCCTTGATAATCCAGTGCATCTAAAAATTGACCATAAGTTAAGCCATTTCTAGCTGCAGTGTCTTCCACAATATGATCAATTTCACGCGGATCAATTTTTACACCTGATTCTTGAATTGCTTTCTGCACTAAAATATCATCAATAATTTTATCAAGTGCGCTTTGGCGATTGCCTTTTTTGCCCATATTGGCACGTACTTGACTTTCTAATACAGGAATACCATCCACTGTCGCTACGACACGTTCCTCAGCTTGTGCCATAGAAGAAAAAGCGACACATCCCAAAGCAACCAATAAAAAAGATCTTAAAACAAATTTTTTCATTTTCATCTCATCCAAAAAGAGTCAATAACGTTGGTTAGAGTAACAATTCTACTGAAGGTTCACAATAGGCAAAATTTATTTCCCTAAGATAGCAACTTCGTAACAGCCATCTTGTTTTTCAGTACGAACTTGTACAAGTTCATCACGGCTTGTTGGCACATTTTTACCTACGTAATCAGCGCGAATGGGTAATTCACGATGGCCACGATCAACAAAAATCACTAATTCAATTTTTGCAGCACGACCAAAATCAGTAAGTGCATCCATTGCCGCTCGAATGGTTCGACCAGTAAACAGCACATCATCAACCAAAATGACGGTTTTATCTTGAATATTCAAATATTGTGATGAACCACTATAAACTGGCATTTTATCTTCCTGATCAACTAAAGTTAAATCATCGCGATAAAAGGTGATATCCAGTTCCATTGAAGGTAAATTTATACCACTTAACTCTTCAACTCGACGTTGTAATAATTCGGCAATTTCCGCACCACGGCGTTTAATCCCAACAATAACAAGATCATCCAAAGATTGATGCTTTTCAATAATTTCGTGAGAAATACGCGAAATCGTGCGAAGAAAACGATCATGGTCGATAATAATTTTTTCCATTTTTCCCAGCTTTATCAATAATGTTTTAATGCGCAAAGTATAAAGAAAATACGCCTAAAAAGCGATGGTATTTGCACCATTTTTATCCTTCGTTATACTATCCAAAACATTCCATCAAAGGAAATAAAATTATGCGCTACTCCATTCAAGATTTCATCCAACTCATTGCCCAACTTCGTAATCCAAATGGCGGATGCCCTTGGGATTTAAAACAAAATTATGAATCCATGATTCCCTGCTTAACGGAAGAAACTTACGAAGTAATTGAAGCGATTGAGAAAAAAGATATACCAAATTTACGCGAAGAATTAGGAGATTTATTGTTACAAGTCGTTTTCTTCAGCCAGCTTGCTACGGAAGATAAATACTTTACTTTTGATGATGTATTGCAAGATGTTGCTGAAAAAATTGTGCGCCGTCATCCCCACGTTTTTGGTGATGCAAAAGCGGGGGACGAAACAGAAGCCCTTTCCCGTTGGAACGAAATGAAAGCCAAAGAAAAACAAGGTAAAAGTGAAGAAACCTCTATTTTAGATAATGTGCCCCGTGCTTTACCTTCTCTTACGCGAGCAGTAAAATTACAAAAACGTTGTTCAAAAGTAGGATTTGATTGGGAAGAAATTTCACCCGTATTTGACAAAGTGCGGGAAGAATTAGAAGAAGTTCAAGCTGAAACTAACCGCACTTCGATTGAACAAAATAAAGTGGAAGAGGAAATGGGTGATTTATTGTTCTCAACCGTCAATCTTGCTCGCCACTTAAAATGTGATCCTGAAGATGCATTACGGAAAGCGAATTTAAAATTTGAACGTCGTTTTCGAGCAGTAGAACAAGCGGTTCAACAACAAGGTAAGCAAGTTAATGATGTGCCACTTATTGAGTTAGATTTGTTGTGGGATGAAGTGAAAAAACAAGAAAATTAATTGAGAAGTGCGGTAAAAATTTCTCTCATTTTTACCGCACTTTCTTCGTTAAAGTTGCTGAATATCCAATGCCATTTGGTCTAACATTTCATAACGTTTACGATACATAGAACGTTTTTTACTTGCGATATCTTCTAACTGTTTGCGTTCAATATGCAAAGGTAATTGCCAATAATTATGGCGATATTCTCCTTGGTTTTCTTGCCAAAATTCATCGTAATTAAACAAAATCTTACTGCGCGCAGAAAGACGATATTTTCCTTGCGCTTTGTGTGGAATGCCCACTAACTCACATTGCCATTTTTCAGCAAGCATTTTGAACGCATTGACTAACAGAAACATTGGACGCATACCGTGCAATGCTTTTGTCGCTTGTTTTATAAGCTCTTGAGCATTGTCACTTGAGGGGCCTTGAATCGAGGCGATAAGCAATTTATTCGGGCTTAAAAAAGTGAAAGATGCATCATATACTCGCTCATCATGTTGATTACGAATATTAATAGAAAAATACCCTTCAAAGGGATCGATATGATTGATACTCAAAGATAAACGCAAATCATCTGTTAATTGTGTTAACACGATATTTTGCTGATCCAATAATTGTTGGCAAAGCGAACGTCCCATTTTTTCTTCTGCCAAACGTAAATTCTCCGTAATCACCGTTAAACGTTCTGACGCAGAAAAGCGTTTATCGCAAAAAGTTGTCAACACGGTGTTTACACGATAATAATCTTGTGTAAATAAAGGCTGCCATTGAATTTCTGTATTAAGATAATCCACTAATTGGCTACATTGCTTTTGATACAACCATTTATAGCCATAATAACGTAATTTTTCCCGCACTTGTTTGAGAAAAGGGCGATCCTTGGAATAAGGATACATTTGAACGTAAGTGGGGAAAATAAAATTATTTTTCGTGGACATAACTCAATATTTTGTGAAATTTAATAAAATTGTCAGCCATTTTAGCGATTATCACTGCATTTGCCAAAATTCTTTTTTGTTTAAAACCAACTTTATAACTCAGATTTTGTTATAATCTTTTCCTTGAATTCCTTTTTCCCTACCCCAATATTTACCCAAATTATCGGAAAGAATTAAGAGAGATAAATTATGGCGAAGAATACCCAACGTACGATGCCCGTATTGCCATTACGCGACGTCGTCGTTTTCCCTTATATGGTGATGCCACTTTTTGTAGGGCGTGCAAAATCAATTAATGCCCTTGAAGAAGCGATGAACGATGATAAACAACTTCTTTTGGTATCTCAAAGAGAAGCAGATTTGGAAGAACCTACCCCTGAAGATTTATTTGATGTGGGTACCATTGCTAACATTATTCAGTTACTAAAATTACCTGATGGCACAGTGAAAGTGCTAGTTGAAGGTCAAAATCGCGCGAAAATTAACAGCCTTGAAGATGGCGAAAAATGCTTTTCCGCAAAAATTACCCCTATCGAAACCACTTATGGTGATGAGAAAGAGTTAGATGTTGCGAAAAAAGCGGTACTTTCTGAATTCGAAAATTATCTCACCTTAAATAAAAAAATCCCTGCAGATGTATTAAATGCACTTCATCGTCTTGGTGATGCAGATCGCTTATCTGACACAATGGCTGCTCATTTACCAGTAAGTGTTCGCCATAAACAAAGTATCTTGGAACTTGCTAACGTACAAGACCGACTAGAATATCTGCTTGGTATGATGGAATCAGAAGCAGACATTCTTCAAGTTGAAAAACGCATTCGCGGTCGTGTAAAAAAACAAATGGAGAAAAGCCAGCGTAACTATTATCTAAGCGAGCAAATTAAAGCTATTCGTAAAGAAATGGATAGTGGCGAAAATGAAGACACAATTGATGAAGTTGAACAACTTCGTCAAAAAGTAGAAGCAGCAGGCATGCCCGCAGAAGTACGCGACAAAGTGGAAAATGAGTTACAAAAACTCAAAATGATGTCAGCCATGTCTTCTGAAGCAACCGTTGTTCGTAGCTACATTGAGTGGATGATCCAAGTGCCTTGGCATCAACGTTCTAAAGTGAAAAAAGACATTTCGAAAGCACAACAAGTATTAGATTCCGATCACTATGGTTTAGAACGAGTGAAAGAACGTATTCTTGAATATCTTGCAGTACAAGCTCGCTTAAACAAAGTGAAAGGACCCATTCTTTGCTTAGTTGGCCCTCCAGGCGTAGGTAAAACCTCTCTTGGTCAGTCTATTGCCAATGCCACTGGTCGTAAATATGTACGCATGGCATTAGGCGGTGTTCGCGATGAGGCAGAAATCCGTGGTCACCGTAAAACCTATATTGGTGCATTGCCAGGCAAATTGATTCAAAAAATGGCAAAAGTGGGGGTGAAAAATCCATTATTCTTGCTTGATGAAATCGACAAAATGGCATCCGATATGCGAGGTGACCCAGCATCAGCATTGCTTGAAGTATTAGACCCTGAGCAAAACACCACGTTTAACGATCACTATTTAGAAGTGGATTATGATCTGTCTGATGTGATGTTTGTGGCGACATCAAACTCCATGAATATTCCAGGCCCATTATTGGATCGTATGGAAGTTATTCGTCTTTCTGGTTATACAGAAGATGAAAAACTTAATATTGCGATGCGTCATTTGTTAGCGAAACAAATTGAACGTAATGGTTTGAAGAAAGGCGAACTTACCGTCGAAGAAAGCGCAATTTTAGATATTATCCGCTATTACACGCGTGAAGCGGGTGTGCGTGGATTAGAACGTGAAATTTCAAAAATCTGCCGTAAAGCAGTAAAAAATTTATTGGTAAATCCAAAACTTAAATCTATCACGGTAAATTCAGATAATCTGCACAATTATCTTGGTGTAAAACGCTTTGAATTTGGCAAAGCAGATACACAAAACCGCATTGGTGAAGTGACCGGTCTTGCATGGACTGAAGTAGGTGGAGACTTACTCACCATTGAAACCGCCTCCGTTGTCGGTAAAGGAAAACTCACATTCACTGGCTCATTAGGCGATGTGATGAAAGAATCTATCCAAGCGGCAATGACTGTTGTACGCTCTCGTGCGGATAGATTGGGTATTAATGCTGAGTTCCACGAAAAACGTGACATTCACATTCACGTGCCAGATGGTGCAACACCAAAAGATGGCCCGAGTGCAGGTATTGCAATGTGTACTGCATTAGTTTCTTGTTTAACAGGTAATCCTGTACGTGCGGATGTAGCTATGACAGGTGAAATCAGTTTACGCGGTAAAGTATTACCAATCGGTGGATTAAAAGAAAAACTTCTTGCCGCACATCGTGGCGGAATTAAAACCGTATTAATTCCAAAAGAGAACATTAAAGATCTCGAAGAAATTCCAGAAAACGTAAAACAAAATCTTGCGATTCATGCAGTAGAAACCATTGATGAAGTTCTTGGTCTTGCGTTGGAAAATCCGCCTGAAGGCATTGAATTTGTCAAAGTTGAAGCTAAAGTGGCGAAATCACCACGCCGTAAAGCTACCAGTAAGACAACAAGAGCGGTCAATTAATTGAATGTTTTAGGGCTTGTGAAAACAGGCCCTTTTTATCAACATTCACAGTGTCAGCTAAAATTTCATATTTACACAACGTTAATTTGTACTTTTTCTAACTGTTCTCACATTTAAAACTTGTTAATAACAGCATGCTCAAACTTCCTCCACTTTCCCTTTATGTTCACATTCCATGGTGCGTTCAAAAATGCCCTTATTGTGATTTTAATTCGCACGCACAAAAAGGCGATATACCAGAACAAGACTATATTCATCACCTTCTAGAAGATCTACAAACTGATTTACAGTGCTTTAAAGATTCTATTCAACAGCGAAAACTCCATTCAATTTTTATTGGTGGTGGTACGCCAAGTTTGTTCTCGTCAGAAAGCATTGCGTATCTCTTAAAAGAAATAAAAACGCAGATTGATTTTGAAGATAATATTGAAATCACATTAGAAGCGAATCCTGGCACGGTAGAAGCTGAACGTTTTAAAGGTTATGTATCTGCAGGCGTTACGCGAATTTCTATGGGGATACAAAGTTTTAATGATGACAAATTACGGCGTCTTGGGCGAATTCATAATGCAGCGGAGGCAAAAAGTGCGGTCAATTTAGCGAAAGTTTCTGGGCTAAAAAGTTTCAATTTGGATTTAATGCACGGTTTGCCAAACCAAACTTTGGAAGAGGCCTTAGATGATCTTCACCAAGCTATTGAGCTATCTCCTCCTCACCTTTCTTGGTATCAGCTCACTATTGAGCCAAATACGATGTTTGCTTACCGCCCACCTAAATTGCCAGATGACGATGAACTTTGGGATATTTTTGAGCAAGGTCACCAACTTTTAACCGCAGCAGGCTATCAGCAATATGAAACCTCGGCTTACGCAAAAGCGGGTTTTCAATGTAAACATAATTTGAATTATTGGCGGTTTGGGGATTATTTAGCCATTGGCTGTGGCGCACATGGAAAACTGACCTTCCCAAATGGAGAAATTACCCGCTTTTCTAAAACAAAACACCCGAAAGGTTATTTGCGTGGCGAATATCTTTACGAAGAAAAAAACGTGCCAGAAATTGACCGCTCTTTTGAATTTTTCATGAATCGCTTTCGTTTGTTAGAAGCGGTGCCCAAACAAGAATTTGAAGATTACACAGGTTTATCGCAAAGTGCGGTGAAAAATCAAATTGATTTTGCCATTCAACAAAACTATATTGTGGAAAACGCTGATTCTTGGCAAATCACTGAGCATGGCAAATTATTTCTCAATGAACTATTGGAATTATTTTTAACGGAATCGTAGCTCATCTGTTAAACCTCTCATTGCTGAAAAATTACACTTGTTTATTAAATACTCTCGTAATAAAGTAACGCAATCGTTTACTTATTAAAATAAGGAAAAGAAATGAATCAATTAGAAATGAAAAAACTCGCCGCACAAGCCGCATTACAATATGTAAAAGCTGACACAATTGTTGGCGTGGGAAGCGGCTCCACGGTGAACTGCTTTATTGAGGCTTTAGGTACAATCAAAGATAAAATTCAAGGCGCAGTTGCGGCTTCAAAAGCATCAGAAGAATTATTACGTAAACAAGGTATCGAAGTATTTAATGCAAATGATGTCTCTAGCTTAGATATTTATGTGGATGGAGCAGATGAAATCAATCCACAAAAAATGATGATTAAAGGCGGCGGCGCAGCACTCACTCGTGAAAAAATCGTCGCTGCATTAGCGAAAAAATTTATTTGTATTGTGGATTCTAGTAAACAAATAGATGTGTTAGGTTCGACTTTCCCATTACCAGTTGAAGTTATTCCAATGGCTCGTTCACAAGTAGGCAGAAAATTAGCCGCACTTGGTGGCGCGCCTGAATATCGTGAAGGAGTGGTAACTGACAACGGCAATGTGATTTTAGATGTGCACAACTTCACTATTTTAAATCCAGTCGAAATGGAAAAAGAATTAAACAACGTTGCGGGTGTCGTCACTAACGGAATATTCGCGTTACGTAGCGCAGACGTTGTGATTGTCGGTACGCCTGAAGGCGCCAAAATTATTGACTAATTCATAATAAAAATCATAAGGAAGAAAACATGGCAAACAAAGTCTCTCTAGACAAATCAAAAATCAAATTTGTATTATTTGAAGGTGTGCATCAAAGCGCACTTGATACACTCCATGCGGCAGGCTATACCAATATTGATTACTATAAAAAAGCACTAGATGGTAATGAATTAAAAGAAGCCATTAAAGATGCGCACTTTATCGGCTTGCGTTCTCGCACCCATTTAACCGCAGAAATGATTGAAGCCGCACCCAAATTAATCGCAGTGGGATGTTTCTGTATTGGCACCAACCAAGTGGATCTAAATGCGGCAAAAGCGCGTGGAATTCCTGTATTTAATGCCCCATTTTCAAACACTCGTTCCGTCGCAGAACTTGTATTAGGCGAGATTTTATTACTTATGCGCAATGTGCCGCAGGCTAATGCCGAAGTACATCGTGGCGTCTGGAATAAATCAGCGGCGGGAGCTCATGAAGTGCGGGGTAAAAAACTAGGAATTATTGGCTACGGCCACATAGGCTCACAGTTAAGTATTATTGCTGAATCATTAGGCATGGATGTATATTTCTACGATATTGAAAATAAACTTCCGCTTGGCAATGCCAAACAGGTTCGTAGCCTTGAAGAATTACTCAGTTCTTGCGATGTGGTTTCATTACATGTTCCAGAGCTGCCATCTACCAAAAACTTAATGAACGCAGCACGTATCGCACAATTAAAACAAGGGGCAATTTTGATCAATGCTGCGCGTGGCACAGTGGTAGATATTGATGCTCTCGCTCAAGCCTTAAAAGACGGGAAAATTCACGGTGCCGCAATTGATGTATTCCCAATTGAACCTGCGTCAATTAATGAAGAATTTGTCTCACCGTTACGCGAATTTGATAATGTGATTTTAACTCCACATATCGGTGGCTCAACAGCAGAAGCACAGGAAAATATCGGTTTTGAAGTGGCTGGCAAATTTGTTAAATATTCAGACAATGGCTCAACGCTTTCTTCGGTAAACTTCCCAGAAGTATCTTTACCAGAACATGAGGGAACAAAACGCTTATTACATATTCACGAAAATCGTCCCGGTGTATTGAATAAACTGAACCAAATTTTCGTCGAAGCCAACCTCAATATTGCCGCGCAATATTTACAAACTGACCCGAAAATTGGTTATGTTGTCGTTGATGTAGAAACGAATGATGCATCGCCATTACTGACGAAATTGAAGGAAATCGATGGCACAATTCGTGCTCGGGTACTTTACTAAATGACAATTCGTACGTAAAACAAGAGGTTTTTATCCCCCTATAAGGGACTATACTTCACAAGCCTCTCTTGGGGCTTGTGAAAACTGACAATCCCCGCCCTTGATTCCCACTTAAAAGGAGCTACATATTCTTTCATTAAGAAATTATCTTATGTGGGTATTTGCATAAGGAAAAAATATTTGGTAGAAATGATTTAGGGGGCTGACGTAGATTAGCCCTAAATACCACACCATTTTCTCAATATTTTAAGCTGTTCTTTTGGTACTCCAAAGTTAAACCGAAATTCACATTCCTTCAAGAATAAAGGAAAGTTTTTTCGGTCGATTCCATTATATTTTCGGAGGATTCTCTTCGCCTGACTCCAGAAATTTTCTATTCCATTTATATGGTTTTGTTTCTCCGCAAGTTCGGAATGATTGATTCGTTCGTGGTGAAATTTGCTCACATCAAGGGCATCGTAGCCTCGATAAGTATCGGTATAAACCCAGCTGTCAGGCTTGATTTTCCTCACAATAACAGGCATTAATGTCTCTGTTTTGGTATTTTCTACCACGACTGTAAATACTTTTCCTTGTCGCTTTAACAAACCGAATACGGCAACTTTTCCTGCTGCGCCTCGACCTCGTTTTCCTTTACGATGACCGCTAAAATAGCTTTCATCAAGCTCAATTTGATCATCAAAAACCTCATCGGCTTCAAGGGCTAAATGATAGCTAATGACTTTAGGAATTTTTCGGAAAAACAAAATTGCTGAATTGGCTTTGATACCGAGTAAATCAGCCTCTGCTCGGGCTGTAATTTCTAATACAAAAAATTAAAGGAGCTTATTTTGTATATATTTCTTTAATTTAGAATAAGTTATCTTCATTTTATAGACTGGTACACTTGCTAATCTACATCAGCCCCAAATATCTACTAAATGTATCAAAAAATATTAAAATTTGAATTTTAAATAATTTTCACACTTTATATATTATTCGATATCTTTTTATAATCAATCTTAATTAAATCTAAATAAAGGACTAATTATGTTAAAAAATTTAATTGAGTCATGCTAATAAAAAGCAGAAAAAAATCACTCATTGAACTAAGCTGACTCTGTAGATTTTGAAAAATTGAAAGATTTAATTAAACAATTAGGTGATGAAATCAGTGAAGCCGAAAAGCATTCCTGTAATCTATCCACTCACTATTCTAACTAATAAACCACTCCCAATTGGTATTATCACGTGAAGTGAGTTCATAACGTAAAACTATCAGATTTTTAGTCCAATAATGCCATGGTGCAGATATCATAAAAAAACGGATTAATATAACCTTCCTATTTTTGACAACATGGATAGTACAGGAGCCAGCAAAGAACAAAACAACTTAAATAAAGCGAAACATTTTACATTCAGACCAAAGCTGTAAGGATTACTTGGATTACTATAATCACCGACGGATTCAACTAAAATTAAAAGGACTGAGTCCGATACAATATCGAAAACAATCCTTTAAATAAAGGTCTAACTTTTTGGGGTCAGATCAATTTCACCGCACTTTTATATGATGTTATCCCACCATTTTCTTTAACTGATACAAATATGCCAAGGCTTGTTTAGGGCTTAAATCATCGGGATCCAGTTTTTCAATAGCCTCTCTTAGTGCATCCGTTTCTTGTTCAAAGAATAATTCACCTTGAGTGTGATTGGCTTCACGCAATGCCTGAATTTGCTGATCGGCTGAATGGTCTGATGTTTTTTCTAATTGTGTCAATTTCTGTTTTGCCAGTTTAATAACAGATTGTGGCACGCCTGCTAAAGCCGCAACTGCCAAACCATAACTTTTACTTGCTGCGCCATCTTGTACGGCATGCATAAAGGCGATGGTATTGTTATGCTCAAGGGCATCTAAGTGAATATTGGCGATGCCTTCTAGCTGTTCCGGCAATGCAGTTAATTCAAAATAATGGGTGGCAAATAATGTAAGTGAGCGGATTTTTTTGGCTAACCATTCTGCACAAGCCCAAGCTAAGGATAAGCCATCATAAGTGGATGTGCCGCGTCCAATTTCATCAATAAGCACGAGACTTTGCGCAGTGGCTTGATGAAGAATATTTGCCATTTCAGTCATTTCCACCATAAAGGTTGAACGCCCTGAAGCTAAATCATCAGACGCACCAATTCGAGTAAAAATACGATCAATCGGCCCAATTCGCGCGCTGTCTGCTGGTACAAAGCTGCCGATATACGCCAGCAATGTAATTAATGCGGTTTGGCGCATATAAGTACTTTTACCGCCCATATTTGGCCCTGTGATAACTAATAAATGACGATTGTGATTGAGTTCCACTGGGTTGGCGATGAAAGGATCTTTTAATACTTGTTCCACGACAGGATGACGACCATTTTCAATTTTCACACTTACTTCATCACAGAATGTTGGCATCACGTAATTAAGGGTATCAGCGCACTCGGCAAGATTAACCAATACATCCAATTCAGAAAGTGCGAGGCTCGCCAGTTGTAACGCGCCTAAGTGTGGTAATAATAAATCAAATAATTCATCGTAAAGCTGCTTTTCTAATGCTAACGCTGCGCCTTTCGATTTCAGCACTTTGTCTTCATATTCTTTGAGTTCAGGAATAATGTAACGCTCTGCATTTTTCAGGGTTTGACGGCGAACATAATGAATTGGCGCTTTATGCGCTTGGCCTTGGCTAATTTGAATGTAATAACCATGCACTGCATTAAAACCGATTTTTAACGTATCAATTCCTGTGCTTTCACGCTCACGTTTTTCGAGATTTTCTAAATATTGAGTTGCGCCATCAGACAACATACGCCATTCGTCCAACTCGGCGTGGTAACCTTCAGCAATCACGCCACCATCCCGAATTAAAAGCGGAGGTGTTTCAATCAATGCACGCTGCAATAAATCGCACTGCTCGCTGAAATCGGCAATTTGGCTGAAAAGTGCGGTTAAAAATGGCGGTGTTTTTTGTTGCACAATCGTGCGTAATTCTGGAATTTGTTCTAACGCCGTGCGCAAGCGAGTAAGATCGCGAGGACGCGCTGAACGTAGCGCCACACGCGCTAAAATACGCTCCATATCACCGACTAATTGCAAATAAGGTTGGAGTTCATCAACCAAATCAAAATTCAGAATTTCCGCAATCGCTTGTTGGCGTTGTTTTAATTTTTCCACATCACGAATAGGCTGATGAATCCAACGTTTCAATAAGCGACTGCCCATTGGCGTAACGCATTTATCCAATACAGACGCTAGCGTATTTTCTGTGCCACCCGCAAGGTTTTGCGTCAATTCAAGATTTCTGCGAGTGGCGGCATCTAACTGAATGCAGTCTTGATTTTGAATCAAACTAATGCTTTGAATATGTGGCAATGCGGTACGTTGGGTTTCTTTTGCATATTGCAATAAACAACCTGCCGCACTTAAGCCTAGAGGGGATTTTTCCACACCAAAGGCGCGTAAATCTTTTGTGCCAAATTGGCGATTTAGTAACGTAATGGCAGTGCTAAGTTCAAACTCCCAAATCGGGCGACGGCGTAATCCCTTGCAATGTTCAATTGCAGCCATTTCATTAAATTCTTCACAATACAGCAATTCTACGGGGGCAATACGTTGCAATTCCGCACGTAATGTTTCTTTATCTGCAGGTTCACAAAGCTGAAAACGGCCAGAGGTCATATCTAAAGTGGCTAATCCAAATTTTTCTTTCTCTTGATATACTGCTGCAATCAGATTATCTTGGCGCTCTGGCAAAAGCGCCTCATCACTTACCGTACCGGGTGTAACAATTCGCACAATTTGGCGTTCTACTGGTCCTTTGCTTGCGGTAGGATCGCCAATCTGTTCGCAAATCGCCACAGATTCGCCTAACTGCACTAATTTTGCTAAATAGCCTTCCACTGCATGATAAGGCACTCCTGCCATTGGAATGGGTTGCCCTGCAGATTGACCTCGTTTCGTCAAAGAAATATCCAACAATGCCGCTGCTTTTTTCGCATCGTCATAAAACAACTCGTAAAAATCCCCCATGCGATAAAATAACAAAATATCTGGATTCTCTGCTTTGAGTTTTAGATATTGTTGCATCATTGGCGTATGTTGTTGGAAACTTTCTTCGGAAATCATCTAATTACCTGCTTTGAAACTGAATAAAGATAGGTTTTGTGGCAGCTATTTTAGGTGCCGAAAGGGGAAAAAGCTAGATAAAAAAAGAACGGTGAAAATTTGTTGAGATTTTTCACCGCTCTTGAGGTTGGTATTTATCCTTTAAAGACAGGCAAATAGTCAAACATTGCTAGAAAATGGAAAATAGCCACAAAAACACCAAATAATGCAATGAAGATTATTAATCCATTTCCACCAAAAACTCGGAATGTTGTTGCTGCTGCATTTATTTTGCGAGATTTATAAGCAAGAAGTGCGGGAATTATGCAAGTCCAAATTGTCGCTACTGCGCCGGCATATCCAATGGCTTTTAAGAAACCCAATGGAAATAAAATTGACATAATTAGTGGAGGTAGAAAAGTCACAGCCCATGACTTTGTTCGTCCAATTTTACAATTATCAAATTTAAAGAAATCAGCCAAATAATCAAATACCCCTAATCCTACGCCAATAAAAGATGACAAAATTGCGGCAATGGAAAAGGCATTAATCATTTGTTTAACCGTGTTAGATTCTATTACCCCACCTAAAGCATTGAGTAATATATCTAGATTGCCATCACTAGCTATTACTGGTGCAAATTGATCGCGAGGTAAATTTCCAAAAATTGAAAAAATCCAAAGTAAATAAAGCGTAAGAGCAATTGCTGTTCCACCTAAAATGGCATATTTAGCTTTTTTCTCTTCCCCATAGTAGGCTCGCATCGTACAAACAGAATGATGGTAACCGAAAGATGTTAACGCAACAGGAAACATTCCTACCGCATATTTTGCATAGTTTGTATCTTTTCCACCAATATCTAATAAAGTATCTAAACTAATATTAGTTGCTAATCCATAAGTACTAAAAATAAAAGTAAACCCCATGAATACAATCAATAAAACAGATATTCTGTCTACAATGCGAGTGGAATGCCAAACAAAGAAGGAAAAGACTAATACAAATACAGTGGAACAAATTGCCAATGTAGATGAACCAAAATCAATCCACGGTTTAATAAGGTTTTCTAGTATACCGCCAGATGCAGTGGTATAAGCATAAAGTAAAATACCCCCGACAAAATACACAGCAAGATTATTAATAGAATTGATAGTTGAACCGAGCATATCTTTAGTTACGGTACTAAATGATGCTCTTAAATCATAAGTAGAATAGGCCTCAAGTAATAACCAGCCTGATAATGTCATGATTATCATCGTTAAGCAAATTGCTAATGCTGACCATATTGTCCAAGCTCCAGCACCAGATGTTGGTAAACCAAGCATTCCAGCTCCGACGCAAACACTAGCAATAATACAGGCACCACCAAAAATGGAAGGTTGTTTTTTCATAGAACATCCTTATCAATAACAAATTATTGAGTTAGCTGTTGATAAAAAAATGCAGTTCAAAATGAACTGCATTTTTCGTGATATTATTCAACTTCTTTTAAACGTGCCGTAAAGTGGCGGAGAACTTTTGGTTCATAAGTAAAGGTTAAACCCTTAATATTCTCTGCATTTTCTTTCACTTTTTGGAACGCCTCAATAATGAAATCCATATGAGTTTGCGTATAAGTTGCACGTGGTACAGTTAAGCGTAAAAGCTCTGCTGGACATGGTAGTTGTTTACCAGTCTTCGGATCTCGTCCTAATAAAAATGAGCCAATTTCTACCGCTCTTATACCTGCAACTTTATAAAGTTCGCAAGAAAGTGCTTGTGCTGGGAATTGGTCGGCTGGAATATGTGGTAATAATTTACCCGCATCTACGAACGCTGCGTGGCCACCTGGTTGTTGACAAGGCACACCAATTTTTTCTAAGCCTGCAACCAAATATTCAATTTGCGCGATACGATAAGCCAGCCATTCTTGGCGCATACCATCATGTAAGCCAACAGCCAAGCGTTCCATTGCCCCCCCTTCTAAACCACCATAAGTAGGGAACCCTTCTTGCACAACACAAAGCGTTCTACATTCGTGATAGACTTCCTCCATTGATTTATCTTTAAACGCTAAAATACCACCCATTGGCACCATCGCATCTTTTTTGGCGGACATCGCTAAACCATCAGCATATCGATAACTTTCGTAAGTAATTTGTTCAATAGTCCAGTCTTTATAAGCTTCTTCACGTTGTTGAACAAAATAGGCGTTTTCTGCAAAACGAGCTGAATCCATGATGACTGGAATATCGTATTTACGCGCAATTTCATACATGCCTTTTAAATTTGCAATAGAAACTGGCTGACCTCCCGCAGAGTTACAAGTAATGGTACATACAATGTAAGGTACATTATGTGCTCCCACTTCTTGAATGCCTTTTTCTAATTTTTCTAAATCGAAATTACCCTTAAATGGATGTTTTGCTGTTGTATCAAATGCCTCTTTTATATAAACATTACGAACCGTTGCCCCATTAATTTGGCTATGTCCTTGTGTGGTATCAAAGAAATAGTTAGAGAAAACCACTATTTTGCTGCGTTCTAAACCTTTCTCACGTTCACGTTTAGCAATCAATACCGGAATATAAATTTGTTCAGCACCACGGCCTTGGTGAGTAGGGATTGTATATTCATAACCAAAAATATCTTTCACTGCTTTAGCTAGCGCATAATAACTGCGACTGCCACTATAGGCTTCATCACCACGTAACATTGCAGCCTGCATATCTTGTGTAACAGCACCAGTACCGCTATCTGTGAGCAAGTCAATGAAAATATCTTCACTATCCAATAAAAATGGATTCATGCCTGATTTTAAGATCGCTTGTTCACGATACTCACGAGTAGTTCTTTTTACTGGTTCAATAACACGAATGCGGAAAGGTTCAGGTAAATGTTTAAAATTTTCCATAGCAAAATCCCCAAAAATTAATTTGCTTAGTTTAAATAAAAAATTATTTTCTAAAATGAAAACACTTTGATGGTTAATGAGAAAGGATTAAAGAATTATGGGAAAATAAAAAGATAATCTTGGATCAACAAGAACCCAAGTTTGGTTAGGAGAGAGCAAGTTGAGCATATTAAACTCCTTTTAAGAGAAGAGAAACTTAATAAAACTTAACACTAACTTCTAACTACGAAGCATTATCAGAATAATATAAAATATAACATTGTCATCTATTATTTTTTTATTTTGTGATATGTCTCACAGAATATTTTTAATAAAAAAAGAGCGGTGAAAATTTGTTGAGATTTTTCACCGCTCTTTTTAGAGGAAGATTAATGTCTTGGGAGGTAACGTACAGGATCCACTGATTTACCTTTATAGCGAATTTCAAAGTGGAGTTTCACAGTATTTGTACCAGAGCTACCCATTTTTGCGATTTCTTGACCAGCTTTGACTTCTTGTTGATCGGTTACAAGAATTTTGTCGTTATGCGCATAAGCACTTAAGAAATCATCATTATGTTTGATGATGATTAAATTACCGTAACCACGTAAAGCATTGCCAGCATACACTACGCGACCTGATGCAGCCGCTTTTACCGCTTGTCCACGAGAGCCACTAATATCAATCCCTTTATTTCCGCCATCAGTATTGGAGAAACCCTGAATGATATTACCTGAAGTCGGCCATTGCCATGCAACATTCGATGCGATTGGCGCAACAACATTGGCATTAATCGGTGTGCTATTGGTGTTCTCTACTGGTGTTGTTGGTACTGATGGTGTTGTCGCAGGGGCAACTGGTGTTGTCGCAACTGGTACCATTGCTGGTGTGCTATTCGCTACACCTGCTCCAGATTTAATTGGGCCAATGATTGTGCCATCAGATCCCATTTGCGTACCATTTGCACCTGGCGTATAGGTGACTGCAGGTTCTGCTGGCGCAGTCGGTGCAGCCGCAGTTGTTGTCGTTGCTGCCGCAGCAGGTTGTTTTACAGGAACCGTTGTTGTCACTGTTTTTGTGCCACAATTAGAGATTTTTAAAGTTTGACCTAGGCTCAAGCTATAAGGCTCTGTCATGTTGTTCAATGCTGCTAATTCTTTTACATCAATCCCCGCCAAGTAAGCGATTAAGAACATGGTATCGCCTTTGTTTACTTTATAGGTATTGCCTTTGTAAGAGCCTTTTTCAATTTGGCTATAATCTGGTGCATTAGTATTGGGATTGCGTGGAACATTAATATGTTGCGAACCTACGCAATCAGAAACTGTTTTAGTGATTGTTTTTGTTTGCACAGCTGGCGCTGGAGCTTGTGTTGGCGCTGCTGGTTTTTGAACTGGCTGAAACGCTGGCTGTGCAGGTTTGAATGCCGGTTGAGCAGGCGCTGCTGGCATGGCAGGCTGTTGATAGGTTGGTTGGAAATTTGGCTGTGGTGTTTGCACGCCTGTTGGAATACCACCCATTGGTGGTACCGTGTTTTTTTGAATTTCAGGTTGCCAAGAACCGCCCGTGCTCTCACCATTTACAGGTTGCATAATACCAGGTGAAAGCGTGTTATCTGCATTGGTAATTGGCGCAGGAGAATTAGAGGTACAAGCTGATAATACAACAATACTTAAAGGGAGTAAGAGAAACGATTTTTTCATAGTAATTCCTTATTGTTCCTTTATTATTTCATTTGTGCTGGCATTGTGTTTTTTTGAATTTCTGGCATAAAACTACCGCCAGCAACGGCACCTGTGCCTTCTACAGGTTGCATAATGCCATTTGGTAATGCATCTGGATCTTTAACTGGTTCAGATGCACATCCAACTAATGCTAATCCAGTCATTAAAATAAGACCTAATTTATTCATTTTTTATCCTAGTTTTTCAATATAAAGTAAGCAATGACAGCCAGTGCCACCACTGACCAACCAATAATTTCAATAGATTTTCGCAATTTTGCTGAGAATTTTTCACCGCCCCATGCGGCTAATTTTGCCACCAGCAAGAAACGAGCTAAACGTGAAACAAATGCGGTAATGGCAAAAGGGAAAAATGCCATTTGCATCACGCCAGAGCAGAGAGTAAATACCTTGTAAGGAATTGGGCTAAAACCCGCCACAAACACAACTAATACGCCCCATTGCTCAAACCAACTGATGGCTTTTACCCAATGCGCACCATATCCCCATTGTTGTACAATGTTTTCCACCCAATCCGTTGCATAATAACCAATTGCGTAACCAATCACTCCACCGATGACAGAAGCAATTGCTGTATAAAATGCAAATTTCACCGCACTTTTCGGCTTTGACATAGACATTGGGATCAACATCACATCGGGCGGAATAGGAAAAAATATTGCCTCGATAAAACTTACAAAAGAGAGCCAAAAAGTAGCAAAACGATGTTTTGACCATTCCATCGTCTTATCATACATCGCGCCGAAAATTTTCATATTTATTCTCTATTTGCTAACACAAGCCATTATTCCTGCGCTAACCAATCTTGTAAAGCCAAAAGTGAGTGATGTGCAGTAAGATCTGCCTGAATTGGCGTGATAGACACATAACCATTTTTCACCGCATGGAAATCTGTTCCCTCGCTTTCATCTTCGGGTAATGCTGAAGGGCCAATCCAATAAATGGTTTCATCACGAGGATCTTTTTGCTTAATCACTTCTGTTGAGGATGCACGATAACCCAAACGACATACCTTGTAGCCTTTTAATTCCTCAAAAGGTAAGTCTGGTACATTGATGTTAATCACTTCACGAGGGTTTAATAATTGATGATGTAATTTTGGAATGAGATCACACACCACTCGTGCCGCTGTTTCATAATGCTGACGACCATCTAACGAAACCGCAATAGCGGGCAAACCTAAATGACGACCTTCAAGTGCTGCCGCCAAAGTGCCAGAATAAATCGTATCATCGCCCATATTACAACCCGCATTAATGCCTGACACAACCAAATCAACTTGACCAGATAAAAATCCATTTAACGCTAAATGTACACAATCTGCTGGTGTGCCGTTCACACAATAATCGCCACTGTCTAAATGGCGTGGGCGCAGTGGCTCCACTAATGTGAGCGAGCTTGATGCCGCACTTCGATTACGATCGGGGGCAACAACAATGACTTCGGCAATTTTTCTTAATTCTGTTGCTAAAACTTGAATGCCTTCCGCATGAAAACCGTCATCATTACTGACTAAAATTCGCATTGTACTTCCTTATGCTTCTGTATAATTTACTAACTCACGAACTAATGCCGTGGCATAACTGCCCGCTGGCAAATAAAATTTTAAACTCAAGCCTTCTGGCTCAAATGCCCAAGAAAACCCTTTTGCTTTCATCAATAATGGGCGACGTGCTGCCTTCATTCTTTCTTGTTTCATTAAAGGATCGAAAGCTGAATGTCGGCTCACAATTTCATTTTCAATATCACTTGCCACCAAAGCATCTTCACCAATTAAAGGAGCAGTGAGTAAAATATCTTGATTTTCTAACCGCACTTGCAAGGCATTTAAATCTTCTTTTTCATCTGCTTTAAACCAACTGTGCGAACCTGATAATTGCACAATATCGTTTGGCAAAACTTGATTTGTTGCGCCCTTTACAATACGCGCAGCCACAACTAGATTAAAAATTTCACTGCGCGCGGCGGAAAGATAAAAACTGCGTTTTTTGCGATCTTTTACCTTGATTTCCCCTTGCGCCCAACGCAATGCTTGCGTGAGGTTATGTCCATCCCGACCAAAACGTTGTTCCGTAAAATAATTGGGGAAACCAAAATTTGCTACAAAATCTAACCGCGCTTTAAGCTCATCAGATTCTTCTGCACCGCGTAATAAAATATCGAAATAATTTCCCTCAAGGCTACCCGTGCGAATTTTTCGATTATGTCGAGTAACCGTTAAAATCTCTACGCCATCTAATTCAAATTGACTGAAATCGGGCGTTTCCATTCCTGGCATTTGCAAGCAAAACCATTGTTCTGTCACTGCTCGACGATCTTTCAACCCCGCATATCCCATATTGCGTTCAGAAACACCCGCAAATTTAGCTAATTTTTCGCCAACAAATAAGGTGTTACAATCTGTTTTGCGTACATACAACGCAACAAACTCTCCATCGCCTGATATTTCATAGCCCAAATGCTCTTTTACAATAAAATCCGCACATTCAGCCTTTAAAAGTGCGGTGGTTTTTGGCGGTGTTTTTAATGCCAAATAAGGGAGTTGTTCGAGCATAGTTAAGGGCTCTTTTTTATAGAAAATAATTGTGCGAAATTCTATGCGACTTTTCGTGATTTATCCACTAAAATAACCGCACTTTTGTTCTTGTTGAAGGATTTTATTATGTCAAAATTGGCTGAGTTACAAGCAGAAACCCGTGAAATTATCGCTGATTTACTTAACGATGGTAGTGACCCGGATGCGCTTTACATTATTGAGCATCATATTGCTCATCACGATTTTGATTTGTTAGAAAAAATCGCTGTAGATGCGTTTAAAGCCGGTTATGAAGTGTCCGAAGCGGAAGAATTTGAAGATGATGACGGAAAACCTATTTTCTGCTTTGACATTATCAGTGAAGTAGAATTAAAAGCGGAGATTATTGATGCGCAACAAAAAGAAATACTTCCGTTATTAGAAAAATACAAAGGCATTTATGATGGTTGGGGAACTTATTTTGAAGACCCAAATGCCGATGACGATGAATACGGTGACGATGGGGAATTTTTTGATGATGAAGAAGAACCTCGTGTACATTAATTATTCTTTTTAACCGCACTTAATAAGTGCGGTTATTTTTTAGGTATGAGAAAAACAAACTACTCATCATTGTTGCTGTGCATTTTTTATCACATTCACAATTTCATCTTTCTCAAATTGGGTTTTGAACACAATTTTCGTATCCGATGCAACGAGATTAAACAATTTTTCTGCGTGTTTAATTTTTTGCTGCTCTTCCGAACGTAAAGATTGATCGTCTGGTACATTTTTGCTTTCTACAATCAAATTCAACGTGTCGCCCGAGCTTGTTTTTATAATATAAGCAAAATCGGGCGAGTATGTACCGCCGCCTGCCACAGGGATTTTGATGGAATTTTTGGGAATTTTGGTGAACACAATCACTTCTTTTACTTGATTTTTCGTGATGTTTGCGTGTTCCAATTCACTATCAAAAAACACACTTTCAAACAAAAATTCAGCCAATGGACTACCCGAATCAAACTGTGTGCCTAAATCCGAAGCATTCACTTCTGCCAACGCCTTGCCTTGATTATCCGTAAATTTTGTTGGGTGAACACTGCCACCCACACGGCTAAATCCTACTTCAAACGCATTAAAGGAATTGAGCAATAACCAGCGGTCAAACCCTGCTTTTATCGTGTGAATCGTGCGTTCATTCAGGAATTTTGAAATCTCCAACACATCACGAAGCGAAAAAAATGCCTTGTGCAAAGTCTGCATTTGAATCAAAGCCGTTTGCGATAATTTCAATAAAAACTCACGATAATTCAGCGTATTAATCGGTTCAAAAACTTCATCATTCAGGCTTCTTGTTTCAGTGGCAGACAATAAACCATTATCCACACGAATTTTATTTTGTACGGTGCGTATGCCGGTTGCCGTAAATTTATCCGCATTTTCTTTCAGATAACGGATAAACAAACTCAAAAATTCATCTTCATCTTTGATTTTGTATTGCAACAAGGCTTTTTGGTTAATCGCTTCCCATAAGGATTTTAATTCATCATATTTAGCGATACGCATTTTGACTTTTTCAACTTTTTCGCCTGAACGTTTGATTTTTCCATCTTTCAGGCTGCCTGAACTTTCAAAGGCTTTTGGGAATAATTTTTTCGTTTCAGCAAAGCCATTTTCCAAAAAGACATCATCGTCATCGGTTAAATCTGCCAATTGATTGCGAATCTGTTTCTTACTGAGATCAGGATAAGCCGTCTGAATTTTCTTAATTAATTCATCAGTTAAAGCCATAAAAACAATCGGTTTTACCACCGCACTATTCACTTCATCAGTTAATTTTTTAACGAAATCCGTTTCGCTATTATCCACAAAATAATTCAAGAAAAAGGCGTGATCTTTTACTCTTGCCATATATTCATTTACAGGTAAACGTAAGCCACGACCGACTTCCTGCAATTTGCTCGTTTCAGAGCCACTAGAACGCAATTTGCAAATTTGAAACACATTAGGATTGTCCCAACCCTCTCGCAACGTCCATTTGGAAAACACAAAACGACGTGGATTAGCAAGCGATAACAAGGTTTCTTTATCGTGCAAAATTTCATTTACTTCTTGCTCAATTTTGTCGTCTTTATCGCTGTTATCCTGCGAAAAATAGCCACCGTGAGTTTTGGCAATATCGTTTAATGCCGTTTGCCAATATTGGCGTAGAAATTCATCATTTTCTGTTTGCAAACGATGTTCTAATTCCGCTTTTACCATTTGCTCAAAAATGGTTTTCAGACCGCCTGAAAGTTGATTTTTCTCATCACGATAGCCTGCAATATCATCAATGAAAAATAATGTGAGAGGTTTAATCCGTCCACCATTTCTCGTAAGCAATTCTTTTTCCAAGACAAAATGCTCTCTAATCGCTTGTCGCATCATTTTATCCCGCACAGTATCGCTGTATGAATACGGATTGATGGTATCGCCTTTTTTCAACTCAATACCATTGCTCAACACCAGCACGCTTTTATTCATTTCAGACACAAACAAATCGCTAATGGCTTGATGAATATGGTTTAAATTTTCGCCTTTACTTAACTTAAATTCTTGTTTATCTAAAATAAACGTCGCTTCTTTGCCGTCTAAATCAATCAGTTTAATCCGCTCGCCATTATCGCCGTCAATTTGTTCAGTAAACGCACGAATGCCTTTTACTAAATCATCATTAAACGCATCAATCGCACTTAATCGATAAAGTAAGTTTTCATATTTTTGTATGGTTAATTTAACAATTTTTCCTTGTTCATTTTTAACATTTTTGCCGTTTTCATCTTTTTTATTTACTTCAACACTAGGGAATGTTGCCCCATATCGCAAGATAAATTGAGCATTAAATTTTTGTATGTTTTGCCAAGTAACGCCATTTTTATCAAACTTATGCGGTTCATCAATAATCACAAAGGGATTAGTTGAAGCCAAGGCCTCAAAGGGCACAGAAAACTTATCTTTAATCAAACGGCTGCCGTCATTGCCCTTATCTTTTCCCGCCATTGTATCAGAGTTGATCATACCTGCATTAATCAATAAGACGTGGATTTTCTGCTTATCTTCCGCCCCCACAAAACGCACAATTTCAGAGGGCATAAAGGCTTTTTTTGCTTTGTTTTTTTGGCTTTCTACTACATACAATTCAATTTCTGTTTCGCCATATTGCCCTGCAAAATCCTTGCGAAAATGTTCTGCAAGCGACGCGCTTTGCAAAAAGTTTTTCGTTCCAGCTTTAATGGAAATAGTGGGTACAACCACGATAAATTTAAACACACCCAGCACACGATTGAGCTCAAACATCGTTTTTGTGTAGGTATAAGTTTTGCCTGTCCCCGTTTCCATTGAAATATCAAGCACATTGCTATGAGATAACGCTATATCGCCCACGTTATTGGCTTGTTGGATTTTTTGCAAATTATCCGTTTTCAGGTCGCCTGCAAATTCAATTAAGGGATTTTCATCTGTTTGCACATTTTTATTTAAATGTACACGGTCAAACACTGCCAAAACGGATTCAATCGCTCGCTCTTGATGGGGCAAATTTTTTTCGTAAGTAAAACCTGCCATTTTAATACCTCGCCAATACGCTTAAATTGTTCAAGCCTTTTTTATTGGCATAGGTTTTTACCGCTTGCGCCAATTCTTTTTGCATCGCGCTATCTATATTTTCGCCAAATAACACAATGCGTTCAGGCACAAAATCCTTATCGTTATCCAAGTGTTCAATCAGGGCTTTTACGCTTTCTGATGTAAAACCGCTTGCCAATAAATATAAATGTTGACGGCAGTAATAAGCGGTATAACCTACTAAATCAACGGTTTCAACTTTTTCAGTCAGTCTGCAACCGTCAAACACTCGCCAAGTGGTTAAAAGCTGGTGGAGTTGTTCATCGGTTAAGTTGTTTTTCGGCAAGAAATCAATTTGTGGGTCAAAATCAGTATTCAATGCCGTCTGAAAGTGCGGTTCGGTTTTGAAAATTTTAAAACCTAAATCTGTGGTTGTTTCTTTAAAATCTTGACGAATTTTAACCGCACTTTTTTCAATTCTAGCTTTTGTGATGTCAAAAATGGTTTTATAGCCCGCTTTATAGGCTTCGGATTTTTCGTCTGTCGGTTCGGGTAGTTGCACGCAAATAAATTTACGATTGCCTTTGTCTTCAGCATTTAATTGCATCACAGAGTGAGCGGTTGTGCCTGAACCAGCGAAAAAGTCTAGGATAGTTAAATCTTTATCATCAATTAACGTCATTAATGTTTGAATAAAATTTATATTTTTAGGAGCTGAAAAAATATCATTTTTTATTTTAAATATGTTTTTTAACATTGTACCTGCTGATGTCGTTTTAAAATCAAACTCAACATCCATTTTTTTATTTTGAATAACACCTTTATATTTTTTATTAAATAAGATGCTTTTTAATCGGATTGTTGTACTAAAATTTTTTTCATATATTTTATTTTCTTTAAACTCTAGTGCGTTTTCTAAAAATAATTGATTGATTTTTTCGGCAGTATAAGTATTTTCAGCAAAATTATTTCCTTGATATGATATATATCTGGTATATCCGTTTGAAGTTAGATTTAAGTCTATCTCATCTAGTTTATATTCTTTTTTTATAATGAAATCTTTAGTGCTAGTGTTAAAATAGACACTATAATGTTTCTCAGAATTAAAGCCACTTACTAAACTATTAAAGTCATTCTCTCCAACTAAAACTCGTTTTCCACTGTTATGAACATAATTACCAAATTCGTCTAAAGCTAAATCATTTATATTTTTTGGAACATTTTCAACAAAATAACTTTTATCATAATTTAAAGCATAAATTAGACAATAATCATTACAAACTGAAATAAATTTTGAATTTTTTCGTCCCTTTGGGTTATTTTCAACAGATAAAAGGGCTACAAAATTCTCTTCCCCAAACACTTCATCACAAAGTAGTTTTAATTGTGCTTGTTCATTATCATCAATAGAAATAAAAATCACGCCGTCATCACGCAACAATTCACGCGCAATATACAAACGCGGATACATAAACGTCAGCCACGCACTGTGTGAATTGGATTTTTTAGCAGCAAATTCCAGCACACGCTTGGCTTCTTCCAAATCCATCCCCAAATCAACCAACTGCTGCGGCGTAAATTTTCGGTCATCTTGATAAACAAAACCGTCTGAACCTGTGTTGTACGGCGGATCGATGTAAATCATCTTGATCTGATTTTTATAGGCGTGTTTTAGGTGTTTTAATACTTCCAAATTATCGCCTTGAATCAGTATGTTTTCGCTATTTTGATTTTCCGGTTTTTGGTTGTGTTCAATATCTTCCGCTAAAAGCGTTTCAGGCTGCCTGTCTTTTAAAATTTTGGCATAGGATTTGCCCAGCCAATTGAGGCTGTAGCTTTCTTTTTCTGTTTTAATGCCGTTTGATTGCAACGCTTCCGCCATTTTTTCAGGCAAAAATGCACCTTGTTTATCAAAACAATTTGGGAAATGGCGTTTTAATATGCTTAGCTGTTCGTTTTCAGCTTGGGTGTTTGATGAAAACAAGGTTTCTTTGGTGATTTCGGCCATAATTTTTCTGCTTGCTTGTTAATATAATTATTTGATTTTGCCGTATAACAGGCCAGCTTTGCAAGTGTTGGCATTGATAACACAGCCTAAATTTAAAAACAAAGCCACATTAATTTAAAATTTGTTAAAGTTAAATAATGAAAGGCTATTAAATTTTAGCATTGCGCGCGGAATAATTTTCGTTACAATGATACGGCTTTTTTAACGGATTTTTATAAGGAAAACATAATGAAAGTAGCAAAAAATGTAGTGGTGAGCATTGCTTACCAAGTTCGCACACAAGATGGCGTATTGGTCGATGAAGCTCCAGCGAATCAACCTCTAGAATATTTACAGGGCCACAATAATTTAGTGATCGGTCTTGAAAAAGCGCTTGAAGGTAAAGAAGTAGGCGACAAATTTGAAGTACGTGTACAACCTGAAGAAGGTTATGGCGCATACAGTGAAAATATGGTTCAACGTGTACCAAAAGATGTATTCCAAGGTGTTGATGAGCTTGAAGTCGGCATGCGTTTCTTAGCGGATACTGACATTGGTCCAGTTCCAGTGGTGATTACTGAAATCGATGGCGATGAAGTTGTAGTTGATGGAAATCACATGTTAGCTGGTCAAGAATTACATTTCACGGTTGAAGTTGTTGCAACGCGTGAAGCAACGTTAGAAGAAATCGCACACGGCCATGTTCATGGTGCGCATAGCCACCACCACGATGATGACGAAGAAGGTCACGGTTGTGGCTGTGGTGGTCATCACCACCATCACGACCATGAGCACGAACACAGCGGATGCTGCGGCGGTGGTCACGGGCACGGACATGGTCACGGCAGCTGTGGCTGCGGTGGTCATTAATTAAAACAGCCAAAAACATTACCGCATTTTAGCAATGAAGTGCGGTATTTTTTTATTAAAAACCTGACAAAATACGCTGTAAATATTGGATCCTAACGAACTTCTCGGTAGACTATAGCGCAATTCACTCAAAAAATTTTAGCCCTCAAAATGAAAAAAATATCGCTAAAACTCACCGCACTTTTTTTGGCATTAAGTTGCTTTCCCGCATTTGCTGAACAAACCGTTGATATTGAAGTTCAAGGTATCCGTGGTTTCCGTGCTGTTCGTAATACGGATCTCAATGTTCATCTGATTAATAAAGAAGAAATGGATGGCTCCGAACGCTATCAACATTTAGTCACTCAAGCTGTGGATCGTGGTTTGCGTGTATTTGGTTATTATGAATCTTCCGTGCGTTTTGAACGAAAACAGCGTCAAGGCAAACGCGATTTGTTGATTGCGTACGTTACACCAGGCGAGCCAACAAAAATTGCAGGCACTGATGTGCAAATTGAAGGAGAAGCCGCACAAGATGAAAATTTTGATGCGTTACGTAAAAACTTGCCGAAAGAAGGCGTTTTGGTTGAACACCAGACTTATGATGATTACAAAACAGCGATCTCACGTTTAGCATTAAATCGTGGATATTTTGATGGGGAATTTAAAATTTCACGTTTAGAAATCAGCCCTGAAACCCATCAAGCATGGTGGCGAATGTTATTTGATAGCGGCGTTCGTTATCATTATGGCAATATTACTTTTAGCCATTCACAAATTCGGGATGATTACTTAAATAATATTCTTAACATCAAATCTGGTGATCCGTATTTAATGAATAACTTATCGGATTTAACCAGCGATTTTTCATCTTCAAATTGGTTTAGCTCAGTATTAGTTCAACCTAATGTTAATCATAAAAACAAAACTGTGGATGTGGAGATTATTCTTTATCCACGTAAAAAAAATGCGATGGAACTCGGTGTGGGCTTTGCAACTGATGGTGGCGTGCACACCCAAATTGGTTGGACAAAGCCTTGGATTAATAGCCGTGGACATAGTTTCCGCACTAATCTTTATCTCTCTGCCCCAAAACAAACTTTAGAGGCAACTTATCGAATGCCTCTACTTAAAAATCCATTAAATTATTACTATGATTACTCTGTCGGTTGGGAAGGTGAAAAAGAGAATGATACCAATACAAGAGCGCTTACGTTGTCCGCGTTACGTTATTGGAACAACGCGCATGGCTGGCAATATTTTGGCGGACTTCGTGCGCGATATGATAGTTTTACACAAGCCGATATAACCGATAAAACTTTCCTCCTTTATCCAACGGTCGGATTTACTCGCACCCGATTACGTGGCGGTTCTTTTGCAACTTGGGGCGACGTACAAAAAATCACTTTTGATGTGGGTAACAAAGTTTGGTTATCGGAAGCGTCTTTCGTAAAAGTGCAAGCTTCTAGTGCATGGATTCGTACTTATGCGGAAAATCACCGTATCGTTGCTCGTGCTGAAGTTGGGTATTTACATACAAAGGATATTGAAAAAATTCCGCCCGCACTTCGTTTCTTTGCTGGTGGCGATCGCAGTGTGCGCGGTTACGGCTATAAAAAAATTGCGCCTAAAAATAAAAACGGAAAATTGGTTGGTGGCTCGCGATTACTTGCGGGTTCTTTAGAATATCAATATCAAGTTTATCCGAATTGGTGGGCGGCGACCTTCGCAGATAGCGGATTAGCAGCTAATGATTACACGACTAAAGAATTGCGTTATGGCGCAGGCATTGGTGTCCGTTGGGCATCACCAGTGGGCGCAATTAAATTTGATATTGCCACCCCGATTCGTGATAAAGATAACAGCAAAAATATTCAATTTTACATCGGACTTGGTACAGAAATTTAAGGTGAATTTATGACAGAACAAATACAACCATCAGAAACTTCACCAAAATCACCTGAGCAGCCTAATAAAAAACATTGGGTGCGCAAGGCTGTTTGTATCGGAAGTGCGGTCATTTTGGTGCCTGTTTTAGGTGTTGCTGGGGCACTTTCTTTCGATGCGGGGCAAAGAGGTTTAATTCAACTTGCCGATAAAATGCTTGATAGTTTTTCCGTTGAGCAAATTGAAGGCGGACTACAAAATGGCTTGGTGTTAAATAATGTTCGTTATCAAACCGCTGGGATTGATACTCATGTTGCACAAGCACGTTTACAGCTTGATTTCGGTTGTTTGCTTTCACGTGAGGTTTGTTTACGCGATTTCACCCTTAATAAACCGACGATTGCGATTAATACAGCATTACTGCCTCCATCTACGCCTGATGATTCAAAGTCTAGCCCGATGAAGCGTATTTCCTTGCCAATTAGTATCAATGCAGAAAATTTGGCAGTACAAGATTTATCTGTAAATATTGATCAGACTCATCTTACTCTCAGTCATTTTAAAAGTGCGGTAAGTTTAAATAATGAAAAAGGCTTAACTATTGCGCCGACTGAAATTAACGATATTTCAGTTATTTCAAAAAAATTGCCCGAAGTTAAACCTGAGCCGCAAGCCGAACAGCCGAATAAGCCTGTAGATTGGGATGCGATTGAGCAATCTCTAACACCTGCTTTTTTAGGCAATGTATCAGAAATAATTCTTCCTTTTGATTTACATGTCCCCGCGATTAAAGGCAAAAACTGGCATTATCAAGCGGTGAATGAAAAAGGCGAAACACTTCAATCTATTGAAATCCCAAGCCTGATTGCACAGGCGGATACTGTCGATAACCAACTGCAATTACAAAAATTAGCGGTAGAAAGCTCGTTGGGTAATCTTTATTCACAAGGTAAATTACAACTTGATGGCGATATGCCACTAGATTTAACTTTAAAATCCCATTTGGAGCCGTTGAAATCCTCTGGAAAAGAAATTCTGCCAGCGAGTGATGTCGATCTTACGCTGTCGGGATCATTGAAAAAATCCACCGCACTTTCTTTAAAAACAAAAGGCGTATTAGATGCTGAACTGAATGGAGAAGTGCAATTAGCGCAAGACAAAATGCCCTTAAACCTCACATTAAATGTGGCAAAAGGACAATACGCTTTTGTAAACACAATGGCGCCACTCAAAATTAATGATGTGACACTTAAGCTCACGGGGGATTTACTGAATTATCACGCTGAACTTAAGGGTGGCGTAGATGGAATGGATTATATTCCCGCATCTCAAGTGGACCTTAATGCCGATGGCAAACTTTATGAAGTAACCGTCAATAAATTGGGGATAGCTTCGTTAGACGGTAAAAGTGAATTTGCGGGGGCGGTAAGCTGGAAAGAGGGCGCAAACTGGGATGTACAAGCCGATTTAGAAAAAATGAATATCGGTTTTTATGTGCCTGTAATGCCTGCAACACTATCTGGCAAATTGCATTCACGTGGTTTTGCTGGATCTCAAGGCTGGCAAGTTGAAGTGCCAGTGGCCGATGTAAATGGGACACTATCTTCAAAACCCATCAGCTTAAAAGGCTCCGCAACGCTTAATCAAAATGTACTTCTAACAGTACCTGATTTACAGGTTAGATATGGTGAAAATCATCTTAACGCAAGAGGTGTATTAGATGACCATTCTGATTTTGTATTAGATGTCGATGCACCGAATTTGCGTGGTTTATGGTCTGATTTAAGCGGTAATGTGAAAGGGCATGCTGCTATTTCTGGTCAGTTCACCAATCCAAACCTTGATCTTGATTTAGTCTCGTCTAATTTACACTTGCAAGGTTTCCAATTATCTAAAGCGAGCGCGAAAGGGAATATCAAAAGCGATCCTTTAGCTAAAGGACAATTCAATGTTAAGGCAGAGCAACTTCATTATGGTGAAAGTGTTAAACTCCGTTTACTTGATCTCGCCTTATCTGGCGATGAACAAAATCATCTGTTAACACTTAAATCCCAAGGTGAGCCTGTTGCTGCAAATTTACAAATTAACGGTCATTTTGACCGCACTTTGGAGCAGTGGAAAGGCACACTTTCCCAAGCAAAATTTGATACACCTATTGGTGATGTAAAATCTAACCAAGCTATTACGGTGTCTTACGATCACAAACAAACACAAGCCAATATTGCCGCACATTGTTGGCAAAACACAGATGTAGAATTATGTTTCCCCCAAGCATTCAATGTAGGCAAGCAAGGGAATATTCCTTTCCAATTTAAACGTGTTAATTTGGATTTAGTGAATAAACTTATCGAACAAGATAGCCTCAAAGGCAATTTACAAACGCAAGGTAATGTTGCTTGGTTTACGGACAAACCATTCCAATTTAGCGCAAAAGTAGATGGCAATCATTTAGCCTTCTCTCAAAAATTGGATTACCGTACGTTTAAATTGGATATTTCAAAATTAACCCTTAACGCCGACATTCAAAATAACAATTTGGTTTTAAAAACAGATATCAATGTGCATAACCAAGGCAGGATTGTAGGTGATATTCATTTAAATGATCTGGCTAAAAATCGCCAACTTGGCGGAACCCTTGCAATAGAACGACTAAACTTGTCGATCGCAAATCAGCTACTTACTAGCGGTGAATCTGTGAATGGTGAGGTACTCTCGAAGTTGAGTTTCGGTGGGAATTTAGAGAAACCATTATTAAATGGTGACTTCAATATTCGCAATATTCGTACCAAATTAAAATCTATGCCAATCAATATTACTGATGGTGATATTGCCGTACGTTTCCACGGTAATAATTCCACTTTACAGGGAAAAATTGAAACTAGCGATAGTCGTTTAAATTTAACTGGCCGAGCAAACTGGGCGAATATTGAACATTGGACAACAGAATTAAATGCTCAGGCAAATAATTTCAACGTGGATATTCCTTCTATGGCGAAACTACGTTTCAGTCCAAATATCACGGTAAAAGCGAATCCGAAAGAATTGAATTTAAGCGGAACGGTGGATATTCCTTGGGCTCGAATTAGAATTGATAGCTTACCAGACACAGCTGAGCCAGTGAGCGAAGATGAAGTTATTTTAAATGGCCCTCATAAGAGCAAAGAAGAACTGATTAAACGTGAATTTGCGGCAAAAACAAAATCAGGCATGGATATTCGCTCTGATTTACGCATCAATATTGGTAAAGACGTTAGCCTTGATGCCTATGGTTTGAAAACCAATCTTGATGGTTTACTTTCTGTGAAACAAGATAAAGGCAATTTAGGTTTATTTGGTCAGATTAATTTAACTAAAGGTCGCTATGCTTCTTTCGGACAGGATTTACTGATTCGGAAAGGGCTTATTAGCTTTTCTGGTCAAGCGACACAACCTACATTGAATATTGAGGCTATTCGTAATCCTGAAGCAATGGAAGATAGCAAAATTACTGCTGGAGTGAGAGTGATTGGCATAGCCGATAGCCCAGAAGTCACTATTTTCAGTGAACCAAGCAAACCACAAGATCAAGCACTTTCCTATTTGTTAACCGGTCGTTCATTAGAAAATAGTGGTGAGGCAGGTTCTAGTGGTTCCGTGGGAGCAGCGTTGCTTGGCCTAGGGCTTTCAAAGAGCGGTAAATTAGTGGGAAGTATTGGCGAGGCTTTTGGTATTCAAGATTTAAACCTTGGTACATCTGGCGTGGGCGATAAATCTAAGGTTACAGTAAGTGGAAATATTACCAATCGCTTACAAATAAAATATGGTGTAGGTTTATTTGATGGCTTAGCAGAAGTAACCTTACGTTATCGCCTAATGCCACAGCTTTATTTTCAATCCGTCTCTAGCACCAACCAAGTGTTTGATTTGCTTTATAAATTTGAATTTTAGGAATGTTATGAATAACGCTATTTTAGAACCCAAGCATCGTGGCAATGTACGTGAAATTGCCGCGATTGATCTTGGCTCAAACAGCTTTCATATGATTGTTGCACGCATTGTAAACGGCTCAATCCAAGTGCTTTCTCGCTTAAAACAAAAAGTGAAACTTGCGGAAGGCTTAGATGAAAATGCGGTGCTTAATCAAGAGGCCATCACACGTGGCGTGAATTGCTTAGCCTTATTTGCTGAACGTTTACAAGGTTTTCCTATGGAAAACGTCAATGTAGTTGGCACTTACACATTACGCAGAGCCATCAATAATGACGAATTTTTACGTCAAGCAGCCAAGGTTTTCCCCTATCCCATTAATATTATTAGTGGGCAAACGGAAGCTAAAACCATCTACGCTGGCGTATGCCATACTCAGCCAGAAAAAGGCAGAAAGCTTGTTATAGATATTGGTGGTGGCTCTACGGAAATGATCATCGGTGATGATTTCACGCCGCTTATGGCTGAAAGCCGCCACATGGGGTGTGTGAGTTTTGCGACTCAATTTTTTACCGATGGCGTCATTTCCCCAGAAAACTTTCAACGCGCGCGTCAAAGTGCGGTCAATAAAATCGAAGATTTAGGATTTGAATATCGCAAATTAGGTTGGCAATCTGTGCTCGGCTCATCGGGGACGATTAAAACTGTAGCGCAAGTCATTGCGACTAATCTTGATCCAAATGGAACCATTACAGCCGAGCGATTACATGCTTTAATTGAGCAAACGCTACAAGCTAAACATTTTACCGAGCTAAATATTAACGGTTTAAACCAAGACCGCGTGGATGTTTTTGTTCCCGGTTTAGCGATTTTAAGTGCAGTATTTGAAGTCTTTCATATTCAACAAATGCGCTATTCTGACGGCGCATTGCGCGAAGGCGTCATTTATAGCCTAGAGAAAAACTTCCAAGTTGCAGATATTCGAGCGCGTACAGCTTGGGGATTAAGCGAACAATTCAATATTGACCAAGCCCAAGCCCACCGTATTGCGGATAGTGCTAATTTACTCAGTGCGCAATATCAAAATTGGCAATCGACAGAATTTATTGAAGAAATGCGCGAAATCCTGCTTTGGGCTGCTCGCTTGCATGAAGTAGGCATTGTGATTAATCACAAAGGTTTACAAAAACATTCGGCTTATATCTTACAAAATATGGAATTACCCGGGTTTGATCGTGAACAGCAACGTTTGCTTACTGCGTTAGTGCGTTGGCATATTGGCACGCTTAAACCTGCTGAATTTTTTAAATTTGCACGTTATAGCGAGCAAGATGTGATGGCTTTAATGCGATTGCTTCGTCTTGCAGTTATTCTCAATAAATCCCGTCAAGCAACAGAAACTGCAAAAAGTTTCACCCTTGAAATGCACCGCACTTTGAATGATTGGACATTGAATTTTGAAAGCGGATACTTAGACCGTAACCCATTAATTTGGAATGAACTGCGAGCTGAAAGTAATCTTCTGAAAGAGTTTGAAAGCAGTTTAGTTTTTTATTAATTATCTTTCTGCTCAATATTTATGGGAGAAAAATTTAGGGCAAGCGAAATACTTGCCCTATTTTTATAATTTGACGGTCTGAAATAACGCTTTTATTTCATCCAATGATAATAATCTAAATGAGCCATTTGCTAATCCATTAATAGATAATGAGCCCATACTCACTCTCACTAATCGTAAAGTGGGGAAACCAATATGCGCGGTCATTCTACGCACTTGACGGTTGCGCCCTTCAATAATTTTAATTTCTAACCAGCTTGTGGGAATATTTTTTCTCTCTCGGATAGGCGGATTGCGTTCCCATAAATCTGGCTCTGAAATTAACCGCACTTGAGCCTGTTTAGTCATACCATCTTTGAGTTCTACACCCTTTCTGAGTTGTGCTAAATCGGTTTCTTCAGGGATACCTTCCACTTGCACCCAATAAGTTTTTTCTGTTTTAAATTTGGGATCTGCCAAACGATGTTGTAATTCGCCATTATTGGTTAGAATCAATAATCCTTCACTGTCTCTATCTAATCGACCTGCCGCATAAACATTTGAAATTGAGATAAAATCTTTTAAGGTGGCACGCCCTTGTTCGTCGGTAAATTGCGTGAGTACATCAAAAGGTTTATTGAATAACACGACCTTGGTTTCATCCAACAACAGCGTTTTAGGTTTTGATTTTGGCTTAAAAGTGCGGTGAAAATTAACCGCACTTTTTCCTTTAGACGGCAATTTTCCTGCCGAAAAATTTTTCTTCATTAACTTATGATTTCTATTTTGAAAGGCTTGCAACATCATAGCAAAACTTCAAGCGGTAGTAATGATGATTATTTGAGTGAACCTGAAAAACTAAAAAGGCTAAGCCAGTAAAACTGAGCTTAGCCCCCAAACTAAATTTTCATAATCGATTTTTTAATGGAAAATTATTTACCATCCCAAGCTTGTACTGCATCTAAACGAGCTTTAATTTTGCCTTGTGTATCTTTTTTGAAATACCCGTCAGCTAAACCGCCTTCCCAGCCACCGTAGTTTGCGTTAGGTAACATGATGAAAGTTTTACCAAATTTTCCTTGGTTTTGATCAACGAATGCACGGCGGTCCGCGTTTAATTTGCCATATACGGTATCACCGAAGTCATCTAAGTTATCGCCTACATAAAGCACGATTTCATAGCCTTGTTTTTCAATTTCTGCAAAACGAGCCGCTTTAGCTGATTTGTCTTTTTTCAAATAAAATGCAGATTCTTCCACACCATTGAAACCTAAGCGTTTCATATCATCGATAGTGCCTGCTTTTTCAGAGCTATCTTTGCGGTTTGTTACATAGAACATTTTACCTTTGTGGCTGTTTACGTAATTATTAAATTCTACCGCACCCGGAACGGCACGAGATTGACGCGCGTCTACCCAACGCGTCCAGTCTTTACTATCGAATGGTTTATTATTTTGAACTTGCCAGCCAGCATAAGGACTGTTGTCTAACATAGTTTCATCTAAATCAACCACAACCGCTTTTTTCTTACCTTTTGCCACTTTGGCGTGATCAAAAGCTACTTTTGCCGCATTGTAGGCTTGATAAGCTAATGCTTTATATTCGCCAGAATCTTGCATCCAGTTTAAGCCAAGAACAGCTTGTTGTTGTAATTGCATATTTGCGTGTTCTTCTGACTTCATTTTGTGTGCGCCACAGCCAGATAAAACAAGAGCAGAAAGTGCAGCAAGTGCGGTCATTTTTAACGTTGTTTTCATGTTATATTCCTTTTAACTTTAGGGTTAGTAAAAACGGGGAGAGTATAGCAAGCCTTTTTATTTTTTGGGGCGATTTCTTGGTAATTCTATTAAATTTGTGATATTCGTCACATTTTTAACGAGAGATTTAGATGTAAAACTTACCGCACTTTCTTTTTATCCTATCGCCTTTCCCCCCTTTTCACGGTAAACTAGCCGTAATTTTATTCATCACTAACATTTTTATGCGACTTCTTATTCTCATTCTTTTTGCCGTATTAGCTTTGTTCCAATATGACTTATGGTTTGGCCGTAATGGTTTCTTTGATTACCGTGAAACTGCCGCAAAGATTGTAGAAAACCAAGCGGAAAATGAAAAACTGTCTCAGCGCAACCAGCGTATTAATGCGGAGATTCAAGGGCTAACTAAAGGCTTTGAGGCCATTGAAGAACGCGCGCGAATGCAGCATGGCATGGTAAAAGAAAACGAAGTGTTTTATCACATTGTGAAAGAGAATAAATAATGGCTCGTTCAATTATTGCGGTATTGCCAGCAGCTGGTGTGGGCTCGCGAATGCAAGCGGATAAACCTAAACAATATTTAACGCTACTTGGCAAAACACTGCTCGAACACACGCTTGATGTTATGCTCTCTCATCCTGCTATATCTAAAATTCTTTTGGCGGTGAACAAAGATGATCCTTATATTGCTAAGCTATCTCTCCCTAGTAAAATTCAGTTAGTAGAAGGTGGCGCAACACGAGCTGAATCTGTATTAAATGGTTTAAACGCGATTGAGGAAAAAAATGCGTGGGTGCTTGTTCATGATGCTGCTCGTCCTTGTTTACAACACGCCGACATTGATAAATTGCTGGCCATTGAAGATGAACATGGTGCTATTTTGGCAATTCCAGCGACGGATACGATTAAACGAGCGGATAATCAGCAATGTATCGTGAAAACAGAAGATCGTCGTCAACTTTGGCAAGCGATGACACCACAGTTTTTCCCAGTAGATATATTAAGAAATGCGCTTTCCACAGGGATTCAACAAGGTGCAAATATAACGGATGAAGCATCGGCAATGGAACTGGCAGGATTTCGACCGCACTTGGTGGCTGGGCGTAGTGATAATTTAAAAGTGACTCGTCCAGAAGATTTAGCATTAGCAGAATTTTATTTAACAAGGAATAAATTATGATCAGAATTGGACACGGTTTTGATGTTCATGCGTTTGGTGAAGATCGCCCATTAATTATTGGCGGCGTAGAAGTGCCTTATCATACTGGGTTTATTGCGCACTCAGATGGTGATGTGGCATTACATGCCTTAACCGATGCAATCTTGGGAGCCGCCGCTCTAGGTGATATTGGAAAGCTTTTCCCTGATACCGATATGCAATATAAAAATGCGGATAGTCGTGGGCTATTGCGTGAAGCATTTCGTCAAGTGCAAGAAAAGGGATATAAAATAGGCAATGTCGATGTCACCATCATTGCACAAACACCTAAAATGCGTCCACATATTGATGCTATGCGTGCCAAAATAGCTGAAGACCTACAATGCGATATTGAGCAAGTCAATGTGAAAGCAACGACTACTGAAAAACTAGGCTTTACAGGAAGACAAGAAGGAATTGCTTGTGAAGCCGTTGCCCTTTTAATCCGACAATAATTGTTTATTCTTAAAAGTGCGGTGAATTTTTTAAAAGAATTTCACCGCATTTTTATTTTTGTGATCCAGATCACGGTTTTAACCTAGGAAAAGGCATACCATATTCTTGTACAGTGAGTTTGTAGCTGATAACACAGACTATAAATGAAAGGATTTAGGCGCAAGAATGGATGTTTGTGCCATTTGGCATTGCGCTGTGCACTTTGCCTATTGGGTTTGGCGGGCTGTTGTCTGACATTCCCGATTGTCCCTAATCAGTGATAATGGCAGTGGGTGATAATTCACCTTTGTTATTAAAGTGGCCATTGGTGAGAGGAAACGTCCATTTATGGACGAGGGAGCAATGGAGGGCTTCAGTTCGCCTTTTTGCTCACCAACCTTGTTGTTAGGTACTATGTTGTTAGTTGACGTTGACTAATGGAATATGTACGTTCAACGCAGATATTCCATTAGTTAAGCTATTTGGCGTGCTTAATTTTCTAAAAGTCTTAAGAATCTTATAACTAAATCAACCGTTCTTATTTATACGTTTAACCAAAACGTAACAGGGCCATCGTTTGTTAAACTCACTTGCATATCCGCTGCAAATTGCCCTGTTGAAACAGGTAATTTCTCGCCGCACTTTTGAATAAAGTATTCATATAATTCATTAGCCAATGCAGGGGGCGCACCTTTTGAAAAACTTGGACGCAAACCTTTTTGTGTATCCGCCGCTAATGTAAATTGAGAAACAATAAGTAATTCACCTTGTGCTTGTTGAACATTTAAGTTCATTTTGTCATTTTCATCACTGAAAATTCGATAATTAAGCACTTTTTCAGCAAGTTTATCCGCTTTTTCTCGGTTATCTTCTTTTTCTACACCAAGCAAAACCAGTAAACCTTTGCCAATTTGTCCTATTGTTTCACCGTTTACATCAACTTTCGCTTGGGTTACACGCTGGATTAAGGCAATCATTTTAATCCCTCGATAAAGCTCGGTAACCATGTTTCAGCATAGCCTTCTTGATCATCTACGTTTAAAACGTCAATTTTTAAAGTTTCGCAAATTTTGACCGCACTTTTTTCTTGGAGAGTTTGCTCCACTTTGTCCGCTGCATAGCAAAAAGTATCATAATCAGAATTACCTAATCCAACGACGGCAAAACGAACATCTGAAAAATCGCTTTGACTTTTAGCTAATTCATCAAATAGAGGTTTTAAATTATCCGGCAACTCGCCCGCACCATGAGTTGAAGTCACAACAAGCCAAATTTTTTCATTTTCGATGTCGGATAAACTTGGTCCATGAAAAAGAGCGGTGGAAAAACCTTGAGTTTCTAAAATATCGTTTAAATGTTCGGCAACATATTCTGCACCACCTAAAGTGCTGCCAGAGAGAATGCAAATGTGCATTTGATTATCCTGTATTTATTTTTCTTCCCTAACACAGGGAAAAGTAAAAAGAATATTTTTGAAATAATTAAAAATAAAAAGGCTTAGATTTTCTAAGCCTTTTATTACAATTAAACGTTATCAAATTTGCCAAGCAATGAACGAATATGTTCTTGCCAGTTGCGGTGTTCGTTTTTCAGTTGTTCGTTTTCAGTTTGTAAACTTTCGATATTTCTGTGAGATTCTGCGTTTTTCTCTTTTAATTCTTCAACTTCTAATTGAAGTAATTGGATAGTTTCTACCGCTTGTTTAATTTTTTCTTCAAGCTGGTCTAAAATTTCTAAAGACATAATGATTTCCTTTTAAATATGGGTAAGTTTGAGAGTATTTTACCCAGTAAATTTGCCTTTTTAAAGCGTTGGAGAAAAAATTATTATGCAAACGATTACGCAGTGATAAAATAACGCCATTTTGCCATGATCTAGAAAAGTAAGCAGAAGGAGAATAATGATGAATCGTGCATTGGCTATTGAATTTTCACGAGTGACTGAGGCAGCTGCGTTAGCGGCTCATATGTGGCTTGGTCGAGGGGATAAAAATGCAGCTGACGATGCAGCTGTGAAAGCCATGCGTTATATGCTGAACTTAATTCATATGGATGCTGAAATTGTTATTGGTGAAGGGGAAATTGATGAAGCACCAATGCTTTATATTGGTGAAAAAGTCGGTTCTGGCATGGGAGAATTGGTTTCTATCGCCGTTGATCCTATTGATGGCACGCGTATGACTGCAATGGGTCAGTCTAATGCTATTTCTGTCTTGGCTGCTGGCGGCAGAAATACCTTTTTAAAAGCACCAGATATGTATATGGAAAAATTGGTGGTTGGCCCCGATGTTAAAGGCATGATTGATTTAACTTTACCACTAGAACAAAATCTTCGCCGAGTTGCATCTAAGCTAGGAAAATCCCTTTCTGATCTCACCGTAATGGTATTGGCAAAACCACGTCATGATGCAGTAATTAAACAAATGCATAACTTAGGCGTGAGAGTGATGGCGATCCCTGATGGTGATGTGGCAGGTTCCGTATTGTGTTGTTTGCCTGATGCTGAAGTCGATCTTCTTTACGGAATCGGTGGCGCACCAGAAGGTGTGGCTGCTGCAGCTGCAATTCGTGCATTAGGTGGCGATATGCAAGCTCGTTTACTTCCTCGTAACGAAGTAAAAGGTGATACCGAAGAAAATAAAAAAATTGCTGCCGATGAAATTCAGCGTTGTGAAGCATTAGGCATAAAAATCAATGAAGTGTTAAAACTTGAAGATCTTGTGCGTGATGACAATCTAGTATTTACCGCAACGGGTATCACCAATGGCGATTTGCTTAAAGGTATCTCTAGAAAGGGCAATTTAGCCAGCACTGAAACAATTTTAATTCGTGGAAAATCTCGCACAATTCGTAAAATCCAATCCATCCATTACCTAGATCGTAAAGATTCTGAAATTTATAAGATTTTGAATATTTAGTTTGGACAAACAAAAGTACGGTGAATTTTCACCGCACTTTTAAGAGGTATATTTAGCAAGATACTACCAACTATAATGATAAATCGCTTGAATTGCATAAGGTTTATCGAAGTTTTTACCATCTTCACGGCTTACTTCTAAACCAAAACGATGATTTGCAAATCCAGCATTTAAACCGACCGCACTTTCAAAACGTCCACGGCTGCTTGCGACATCAAGTGCACTGTTTGTGTAATGAATTTTGCTGCTACGGTTTTTGCTAGTAATCGCATTGACTTCTGCATAAGGCTGTAAATTCCAACCATTACTTAATGCAAAGCCTTTGGCTACACGTAAACCAATTCGAGAATAAATAGAAGATAAGCTATCTTCATTCTCTTGTGATGAAATACGTGTCCACGCTAATTGTGCTTGAGGAGTGATTGTCCAATCGTTCACAAGGCTAAAGCGTTTGCCTAACTCACTTGAGATAGTATAAGCATTGTAATGACGTTTTTCAGTGTGATCTGAATTAGCGTGTAAACGGCTGTATTTCACGATGTTATCTACATAAATACCGTTATCTGCAAGGTAAGCTGCATATAAGCCCACGCTGTTGCTTCTTACTTTGCCATCACCGTAATAACCATTGAAATCGACGTTAGCTTGGCTACGGCCAACAAATCCACCAACACGGAGGTTATCAGTTACAGCAGCATCAGCACCCACTTGTACGCGATGTACGTTTTGTTTAAAGCCAGAAGTTTCACTCTCACCAGTAGAAAGTGCGGCTAATTTTTGGCGAGAATTCACATTACGAACCCATACATTACCTTTTTCACCGTTTTCCACTTCGCCTAGACGTTGATGAATGCCACTTAAATCATCTTCCACTAAAAGCAATTGTGCTTGGCGAAGAGAAACTTGTGCATTTGCTAAGTCTGAAAGCAGTGGTGTACTTGGTAGAACTGGGGCAGTTGGTGTCACTACAGGATTGCTTGGCGTCGCTACAGGATTGCTTGGAGTCATCACCGGATTGCTTGGAGTTGCCACAGGATTGCTTGGCGTCACCACAGGATTACTTGGCGTCACCACAGGATTACTTGGCGTCACCACAGGATTACTTGGCGTCACCACAGGGTTGCTTGGAGTCACCACAGGGTTGCTTGGAGTCACCACAGGGTTGCTTGGAGTCACCACAGAATTACTTGGTGTAACTACATTTTTAGAGTTCGCTAATACCCAATTATTTCCCTCTTTTGTTAGGAAGTATTGGTAAGCACCTAAATCTACACGATTGTTGGCATTGGTTAAGCTAAATGCTGCATTGCCGCCATTGGTTTCTACAAGTGTCACTTTTCCGTTAGCAACATCTTCACCTTGGTTTGTTACCCCAATTTTATGATTACCTTCAGCAGTACCTTTAACAACAATTTTATCGCTTTTATTTTCAGCAATATTGGTATTGAGGTTAAATGTGCTAGAACCTGTGAGGTTATCTTTAATTGTTAATATTTTATATTCAGAAGTTGGAGTAAATGTAATCTCAGAACTGTTAGCATCTAAGTTATTTAATGTGCTTGATTTATTGAAGCGCCATTGACTATTAGACATAGATAAGTTGATTTCATTTTTTACTGGCCGATCTGGGTTTTCAAGAATTGCGCCAGTTAGTTTGGAGTTTTTACTTGCAGTAAGGTTTAGATGATAGACTCCAGCTGGTGTAGAATTGGATGCATCATCATCTTCTGCTTCAAGAGGGAAGTTTTTATCATTAAGCGAGATTAATGCTTGAGTAGCATTTAATGTTGTATTTTCTAAATTAATTTTAACTAACTGTTCATCGCCTAATGGGAATGCTAGCAACCCATAACCTGTATTACTTTCTGAATTTGTTAGTGTTATTGTTTGCGATCCGCTATCTGATGTGGTGAATAAACCACTTTTATTGTTAAGAGTTACATTTAAACCATTAGCTATAACCGTCTGAGCCGCATTCTCATCATTTGTACCGATGTCAAAAGCAAATTGCATATCTTGATTTCCAGTAATTTGTACATTACTGATATTTGCTCTATCTTTTGCACCATATAATACGTAGGCAATATCACTCTTTCCATTCATCTTGATACTATGATTGGATGAATTGATAACTGAGGTCTTTTGAGATTCAATTGCACTAGAACCATCGTTATTTATTTCAATATCAGCTTGTGTATTAATTTTGCCACCACGAGATTCAATCGCTGAGTTGCCACTTGAATCACCATAAGCATCAGTTATATTGTGAATTTGTGCGTAATTTTTCTCAACAATGAGTTTTGAGCCTGTTTCTAACGTGGCAGTTCCACCCCATATACTTAAAAGTGAGCTTGATGGATAGTCTTCTTTGAGTGTGGCATTTACACCAGATTTAACAGTAATATGATTATTTCTATCAGTAAGGTCAAAAATACTAAATAATGAATCGCTAGAGGCTAGTGGTTTTCCTCCATGTGTGCTAGTTCCAACATCGGTTTTAGCGATATTTTGGTAGTTTCCTGATGTAATAGTTACATTAATTGCATCACTAATTGATGTTTGTTGGCTTTTGTTGAAAGTCCAAAAATTAGGTAATGATCCCCAAGAATACTGACATCCTGTCGGGTTTGAGCAAGTAAGATCTGTTGCCCATGCCGAATTAACTAATCCTAACGCCACAGCCACCAGACTCACTTTAAAAGTGCGGTTAAGAACTTTATTATTTTTCATATTAATTCCTTTGTATTATAAAAAAAGCCAACTTATTGAAAAAGTTGGCTTGAATTTTACTGGTTTAATAATTAACCTGCAACAGAGATACGTTTCATATCCGTCATATAACCACGTAATTCTTGACCGATTAATTCAACAGGGTGGTTACGAATTGCATCGTTTACATCGCAATAGCATAAATGGGCTAATTCCTCATAAACTATCAAGACAACCATTTATGAAACCTCACTATGCTAAAATGCATCCTCCACCTAAAACGGAAGAAAACCGCTTACGTTTGATAATTTTACAGCTTAAACCTATCGTCGAATCTTGGCAGAAAATAGCATCATTCAAAGTATGTCTAGAAAAGGGAATTACTCGAACAATACCGCAATGGGAAGTTTCTTTGGGCGATTAAAAATGGAATATTTTTATAGTCAGAAATTCAACACTAGAGGGGGAGGTAGTTGATACAGTTAGAGATCATTTGGATTACTATAGTCATCGATGGATTCAACTAAAATTAAAAGGACTGAGTCCGATACAATATCAAAAACAATCCTTTAAATCACAGTCTAACTTTTTGGAGTCAGATCAATTTTTACCGCACTTTCGATTTTTATAAACTAATTTCTAGCTGTTCATAAGCTTGTTTTACTTTTTCCAACGCTTTTTCAACGGATACATCACGCGCAAGTAAAACGCCTAAGCGTCGATGACCATTCACTTCACCTTTACCAAATAATCGGATATTAGTATGAGGTTGCGCCAGTGCTTTTTCGATTCCACCAAATTGCACATTTTTTGATTTGCCTTCCACAACAATAGCTTTAGACGCCGATGGGCTAATCAACGTAATATCGGGGATTGGTAAACCTAAGATCGCACGAGCATGTAAAGCGAATTCGGAAAGCTCTTGAGAAATCAACGTTACCATTCCTGTATCATGAGGACGCGGTGATACTTCATTAAAAATCACCTCATCACCACACACAAACATCTCTACACCAAAAATACCGAATCCACCCAATGCACCGGTAATCTTCTCAGCAATCGATTGCGCTTTTGATAATGCAATATCCGACATAGCTTGAGGCTGCCAAGATTCCCGATAATCACCATCTTCTTGACGATGACCTATTGGCGCAAGGAAACTTGTACCATTGATATGGCGAACTGTCAGTAACGTAATTTCATAATCAAATTTGACAAAACCTTCAACAATTACTCGACCAGCTCCCGCTCGCCCACCTTCTTGCGCGTAATCCCAAGCTTTTTGAATATCATCTTTAGACTTTAAAATACTTTGCCCATGTCCAGAAGAAGACATTATCGGTTTCACCACGCAAGGAATACCAATTTTTTCGACCGCACTTTGAAAGTCTGAAAAATTATCCACAAATTGGTAAGGCGATGTTGGTAACCCTAACTCTTCTGAAGCTAGACGACGAATCCCTTCACGATTCATCGTAAGTTGAGTTGCTTTTGCAGTCGGCACAACATTAAAGCCTGCTTGTTCTAATTCAACCAAAGTGGCTGTCGAAATAGCTTCAACTTCGGGAACAATGTAGTCAGGCTTTTCTTTCTCCACAAGCGTTTTCAATGCATTACCATCTAACATAGAAATGGTGTATGCACGATGTGCTACTTGTTGTGCTGGAGCATTTTCATAGCGATCAACTGCAATAACTTCAACGCCTAAACGTTGCAATTCAATCACTACTTCTTTACCTAGTTCACCAGAACCCAACATCATTACTTTGGTTGCATTAGGGGTTAATGCTGTGCCAAGTGTTGTCATGATTTCTCCTATTTTAATAACGAATCATCGAGTGCCAAATCTTCATTTTTATTCACGCCCACACCACGAGCGATAACATTTTTTGCAATTTCGTGTGCTTCTTCCAAAGAATGTTCGGTATAAGTACCGCATTGATAGATATTTAATTCGGGGATAGTTGTTTGATCTTGCACACCTAAAATATCCTTCATTGAAGCTAACCAAGCTTGTGCTACTTGCTGTTCATTTGGTGTACCAATCAAGGACATATAGAATCCCGTGCGACATCCCATCGGAGAAATATCAATAATTTCAACGCTATCGCTATTTAAATGATCACGCATAAAACCCGCAAACAAATGTTCAAGCGTATGAATACCTTTTGGAGGAAGAATTTCTTTATTTGGAATACAGAAACGTAAATCAAAAATGGTAATGTCATCACCTTTTGGCGTGCGCATCGTTTTTGCAACACGTACTGCTGGTGCATTCATTTTGGTATGATCCACTTTAAAACTATCAAGTAATGGCATAAAGTTTTCCTTATAAATCAGTAAATTAAAAATAAATTTGAATAAATGTTCATTTTTTTGCAAATTCTAATGAACTTTATGGCAAGGCTCATTGTCTTATGTAACAAGCAACTTGCAGTTGTTTTAATAAAATTGGTTCCTTAGGTTATTTGCCCCGCCTTCATTGTGGGGCTTTTTTTTATCCCAAATTTTTATTTAAAAAATTTTCAGAAAATTTTGAACTTTCTTATAAAGTGCTAGTCTCATAGAACAAGCGACTTGCAGTTGTTTTAATAAAATTGGTTCCTTAGGTTATTTGCCCCGCCTTCATTGTGGGGCCTTTTCTTGCGCATTTTATAACAAGAATGGTGCACTAAAAAACAATAATGCAACATAACGAACCAGTTTTCCAAGAAAGATAAAGACGCTACTTACCACAAAATTTAATCTTAACCAACCTGCTATGGCACAAAATAAATCACCAACGACAGGCAGCCAGCTTAAAAGTAAAGTAATCGCCCCATAACGCTTTATCTGATTCGTGACCCATAAAGTGCGGTGATTTTTTGGATCAAATTTTGGCATCCATCGCCCAATCCCGTAAGTGGTTAAACTCCCCAATCCATTGCCAAGTGTGGCGAAAAAAACAAGTGCCAATATATCTGTACTAAATAAAGATCCCAACACTAATTTAGGTGCAGCAAGAGCAACAAATACAACCTCTGAATTACCTGGTAATACCGTTGCACTCAAGAATGCGCTGACAAACATAAGGCATAACGCATGAGTTTGCCAAAAATCAGCACTAAAAAATGAAAAAATATCCATTATCTTGGCGAAATGATTTCTCGTGTACGCACATCAAACACGTCCATTCCCGCATTTAATCCCGCTTGCACACCTAAATCAGCATCTTCAAATACGATACAACGACTTGGATTTGCTTGAATTAATTCCGCACAACGTAAAAAAGTTTCTGGGTGTGGTTTATGTTCTTTTACATCATCTGCACTGACAATGGCATTAAAGTAAGGTGCGATAGCCAGTTTATCCATCAACATATCAATAATTTTACGGTGTGAGCCAGATCCCAGAGCAATCGGCTTTTTCTGATGGAAGGATTTCACAATCTCAAAGGTTGGCAATAACTTTGATTGAGTCGGAATAAGTTGATAAGACAACTCACGTTTTGCAGCCAGCACATCCTCAATTCGATCTAGTGGCATATTCGCCGCTTTCATCATTTCCCCCGCGATGGTTCGAACCGTCGCCCCGCCAAAGTTATACATAATTTGGCAATCAAAGTCATAGCCAAATCGCTCTCCCACCATCGTCCAAGCCTGCGCATGCACGGGCATGGTATCGATTAAAGTTCCATCCATATCAAAAATCAATCCTTCATATGGATTGAACATCTCATAATCTAACATTTTTACATCCTTACAAATTTTTTACCATTTTGCTACAAAACAGTGATCTGTGCACTGTTTTATTTCAGTAAAGTGCGGTAAATTAGTGAACAAATTTTGCACTAATTAAAACAAATGCGGTTATTTAAGCAACTAGAACGTTGGAAAATTCGCAGGCAAATAAATCAATCTATTATTGATGTGGTATTTCGTTTACGAGATCGATTAGCTCATTACTGGCAAGCTGAGGTAAATACGCCTCAAGTGGATTTTATGTTGCTGCACATTGCTTGTAGCTTAGGTCGAATAGAACGAGGAGGTTGCGTTTCTCCACTTTATCCAGAAATGCTCGAAGAAATTCGAAGTGCGGTTATTTTTCCACAAGTTTTAGCCATCCATCAAGATTTACTCAACTTGATGCCGTTTTCCATTCCTGAAGCAGAACAAACTTATTTTTTAGCGAACATTCATTCTTTGGTCCTTGAACAGAAACAATTAAAGCATGTGGTAATAAATAAGCCCACTCATAAAAAATGACCTAGTTTTTAAACTAGGTCATTTTTTATATCTTAACGATATTTATCTAAAAACTTGTAATACTGCACACCAATCTTTGTCGCAAGATCTTTGATTATTCGACCACCATAAACAGAAGGGACTTTCAGGCCTTCAAAAATAGATAAACGTTCATCGTCACCCAAAATCGCTTCCGCTACAATTCGCCCCGCAAGACCAGTCAAAGCAACACCGTGACCAGAATAACCGTGAGCAAAATAAATATGCGGAGAAATACGACCAAAATGTGGCGTTGAATTTAAGGTCATATCAATCGGGCCAGCCCAGCCATAATCGATTTTTACATTTTCAAGTTGCGGGAATACGCGCAACATATTTTTCCGCATAATCGTGACCATATCTTTTTCTGAGCTAGAATCACTACCAAAGAGCAAGCGATTGTCCGCACTTAAACGATAATAGTCTAATAATAAATTGTTATCGCACACCGACATGCCATTATTAATGACAGAATCAGCAACGGCTTGGCTTAACGGCTCTGTGGCGATAATAAAACTTTCTACAGGTAATATTTTACGATTAATGCCGTGGTGAATAGATTTCGGGAGAGCATCAATATAAGCATTGGTGGCTAAAATAACGTCTTGAGAAATAACCGCACTTTTAGCTGTTTTAACCTCAACGCAACCATTTTTCTCAACCATATCCACTACAGGAGATTGTTCAAAAATTTGAACACCCAGATCGACACAAGCCTTCGCTAAACCTAAGCAATAATTAAGTGGATGCAAATGCCCTGAGTTACTATCAAATAAGCCGCCCACATAAATATCACTGCCTAAGTGCTGTTTTAATTTAGCCTTATCCCAAAGCTGCATATTTTGATAGCCAAAATTCTCATGACTTTCTTTTTCAATTTCAATTAAGTCATCCATTCGGCGTTCATTTAATGCCAATGTGGCATAGCCTTTTTTCCAGTCGCACTGAATGCCATATTTTTCAATACGCTCATCAATAATATCAATGGCCTCTAATGACATATTCCAAAGTTTATATGCTTTATCTTCGCCAACTTGTTTAACGTATTCATCAATGCCTTCTTCAAAGCCATTAATTGCTTGCCCACCACTACGACCAGAAGCACCAAATCCTACTCGAGCCCCCTCTAATACAATAACTTTTTTTCCTTTCTCCGCCAGTTCTAATGCCGCAGATAAACCAAAAAAACCAGCCCCGATCACACATACATCAGCGTGTTCAATTTGAGTGAGCGGTGGGAATTGAAAATCTTGGTTACGAGAGTCGAAATAATAAGAGCGAACATGTTCTTGATAGGCAAAATTAAGCATAAAAAATCCCTTAGGAAAAAACTGGCAAAATCTTACCCCGAAAGGGAAATATGTCAAACCTTTTACGAAAAAAATGCTATACTGAGCACGCGCAAAATTTGTGCGTTTTATGATGAACGATAACCCTCGGAGGTCAATAAATTGAAAAAATTCTTTGCTCACTCACTCAAAAATCTTTTCCTTTCCACCACCGCACTTTTCGCGGCTTCTGCTTTTGCCAATAACAAACTTTACGTCTATAACTGGACAGACTACGTGCCTTCTGATTTAGTCGCACAGTTCTCTAAAGAAACTGGCATCGAGGTAATTTATTCTACCTTTGAAAGCAACGAAGAAATGTACGCGAAACTCAAACTTACTCAAAATACTGGCTCTGGCTATGATTTGGTGTTTCCATCAAGTTACTACGTAAATAAAATGATTAGGGAAAAGATGCTTCAACCGATTGATCAAAGTAAATTGACCAATATTCATCAAATCCCTAAACATTTATTAAATAAAGAATTCGACCCAGAAAATAAATATTCATTACCTTACGTTTACGGACTTACTGGTATTGAAGTTAATGCGGATGAGATTGATCCTAAAACCATCACCAGCTGGGCGGATTTATGGAAACCTGAATTTAAAGGTAAAGTTCTCATGACCAGTGATGCGCGTGAAGTATTCCACGTAGCATTACTACTTGATGGTAAATCTCCTAATACCACCAATGAAGAAGACATCAAAACAGCTTATGAACGTTTAGAAAAACTTTTACCAAATATAGCGACCTTTAACTCTGACTCGCCAGAAGTACCTTACGTACAAGGTGAAGCAGCAATTGGTATGATTTGGAATGGTTCTGCTTATTTAGCACAGAAAGAAAATCCATCTCTTCAATTTGTCTATCCAAAAGAAGGCGCAATTTTCTGGATGGATAACTATGCGATTCCAACTACAGCAAAAAATGTTGAAGGCGCACATAAGTTCATTGACTTCTTACTTCGTCCAGAAAATGCTAAAGTTGTGGTAGAACGGATGGGCTTTTCCATGCCAAATGAAGGCGTAAAAAACTTATTAAGTCCTGAGTTAGCCAACGATCCAAAATTATTCCCACCAGCTGAAGAAGTAGAAAAAGGGATTATGCAAGGAGATGTTGGTGAAGCGGTCGATATTTATGAAAAATATTGGGGCAAATTAAAAACCAATTAATTTCTCAATTTAAAAAACGAAAAAGTGCGGTGAAATTTGATCTGCCCCCCAAAAGTTGGACTAACCAGACCAACAATTGAGGTGCAGATTTTTTATGGGTAAACATTACACAATCGAATTTAAATTACAGGTTCTTCAATATATTCTTAATAGAAAAATGAGTATTAAGAAGCCACTAGTATTTATAATAAACAAAGCTAATAGTATCATTTTCTATCAGATGGAGGCATATTGTCGATTTCATTACTGAAAATGGCGGTATTCAAAGTATGTCAAGAAAAAGGAATTTCTTAGATATATGACATATAGAAAGTTTCTTTGGAACTCTTAAATTCACCGCACTTTTTTATATAGCTAATATAAAAAAGGAGCATCAAATGATGCTCCTAAAATTTAAATCTAACTTAAGCGTGCTCTTCCGCTTTTTCAACCGTTCCTTTGACAGTCAGACAAATTTCCGTTGAAATCAAATGAGAAAGTGTTGAAGCCAAATATTCTATTTTTTCAAGATTGCCATTGCCTGATTCATCAAAATAACCTTGCTCTTTCAAATTCGCAATGAACATAGAGAAGACGGCTTTATCAAAGAACTCTGGCGCGTTAATACCATGCAATACAGATAAACGCTGTGCGACAAGTTGACTTTCTTTTTCCAGTTCTGCACGTGAAATATCTGGTTGTTTTTGCAAAATTGTCACTGTGATGTAATAACGTTGCAAGATTTCACGCATTCCCGCAGACCAAAGTTGTAAAATACGTACTTTCGATTTATTGATAGATAAGAAATTATCATTAGAGTTAATCACCTGTTGGCGCGCAAATTCATCAATAATTTGGTGAATTTGAGTTTTTAACTCTTCTTCACTAAAGTGCAAGAATAACTCGCCTTTTAAGAACGGATAAATCTTGCCGACAGATTCGACTAATAAATCTTTTTGAATCGCCTCATAATGCAAAATGATGCTTGCAACTAAAGATGGCAATACAAATAAGTGTTGAATATTATTGCGATAGTAAGTCATCAACACGGCTGATGCGCGTTCCAAACGCACAATTTCCCCAAAGTTATCTTTTTCGACTAACACGCCAACACGATCAAGCGTTAATACATGATTTAGCATCATTTCAGGCGTAGCAGTTGGCAATACAACATCTGCGGAATAAGGCACGTTTTGTAGTAATTGTTGGTAACTTGCCAGTTGTTCTAAAAGTTGCTCACGAGAAAGTGCACGCTGACGAGAAGATAGTAATGCAGTCCCAACTAAATTCATTGCATTCACCGCGGCAGCTTTATTAATGTTCACCATCACTTGTTTTGATATAGAATCAACTGCAGGAGCAAACCATTGTGGTTTTTCTTCGTGGTTTTGCTCTTTCCAATCAGGGAAATGTTGATTCAAGTAGTTGGAAAGTGTAATTGGCTCACCAAAATTCACAAAACCTTGACCAAGATTACGTAATTTTTTTATTACTCGAAGAACCAAACCTGCATTTTCTTTTTCTTTCGCCGCACCACGTAATTCTTTTGCATAAGTATCCACCTCTAATACGTGCTCATAGCCTACATAAACTGGCACAACAGAAATTGGACGAGTTTGATTATGTTGCAACGCTTGAAGTGTCATCGACATCATGCCTGTTTTTGGCGCAAGTAAACGACCAGTGCGCGAACGTCCGCCCTCAATAAAATATTCTACTGAATAACCACGATGGAATAACTCTGATAAATATTCGCGGAAAATGGCGGAATATAATCTGTTTCCTTTAAAAGTACGGCGAATAAAGAATGCGCCCCAACTACGGAACATTCTACCCACAGGCCAGAAATTTAAATTAATTCCTGCTGCGATATGCGGAGGAACAAGCCCTTGATGATAAAGCACGTAAGAAAGCAATAAATAGTCGATATGACTACGGTGACAAGGAACATAAACAATCTCATGACCTTCAAGTGCTAATTTACGTACGCGATCCGCATTTTGCACATCAATACCAGAATAAAGTTTATTCCAAAGCCAACGCAAAAAACGATCAGCGGCTCGTAAACTTGAATGACTTACATCTGCAGCGATTTCATCCAAAATCTTATGTGCTTCTTTTTGCGCTTTTTCAATACTGATATTTTTCGATTTTGCTTCATCTTCAATCGCACGTTGAATTGCTTCTGATTGCAATAATTTATTAAACATAGCTTGGCGATTTGGTAAACGCGGACCTGTGGCAGAAATGCGCTGTTTAGCAAAATGCATTTTTGCCACTCGAGCCAGCTTTTGCGCAATTTTTTCATCGGAGCCATGCTCATTTACCATATAACGTAATGAAACGGCTTGAGAAAAACGTACAAAAGTATCACGTCCAAACCAAATAGCAGCAAAAGTTTTTTGCATGCCATTTAACAAACGCAAGTTAGGCAAACCGGATTTATCTTCATGCCCAGGAGAACGCCCCCAAAGAACGGAAACTGGAATAAGTTGCACATCTAAACTCTCAGAAGTGCGGTGTAATTCTAGGTATTTATTGAAAATCGTGGTGGTTTCATCTTTCGCACCTTTCGATTTAAAAATGCGGCGTCCCTCATCTAAATACACATAACGAGGCAACTTCACACCATCAATTTCATTTTTCTCAGCAGGATCAGGCAAACCTAACGCCAAACAATTTCGACGGAAAATAACGAAATCGGTTTGAGAGGTATAAGGCAAAACATAAACAACAGGTTGGTGAATATTGAGGGAAAGCTCTTCTATCGGATTGGCTGGAATTGGATTATTTTTCACTAATACTGACAGAGGCAAGCTCAATAATTGACGATACATATTTACAAAATTTGCCATGATAAATTTTCTCTTTGTTGTAAATTTGAAATATTTTAACACATCCGATCTCAACCGCTTTAAAAAATTTAGTGGCAGAATGTGATCTAATACACAGATTTAAAAAATAACTATTGCAACTTCACACAATCTGTATACAATACCAGTTATCTGTATTTAAAAACAGGAGTGTATATGAGACCATTAACAGCACGCCAACAAGAAGTGTTGGATTTATTAAAACGTCATTTAGAAACAACAGGTATGCCACCAACACGAGCTGAAATCTCTCGAGAATTAGGCTTTAAATCACCCAATGCTGCAGAAGAACATTTAAAAGCGCTTTCACGCAAAGGTGCGATTGAAATTATTCCAGGCGCATCTCGCGGTATCCGCATTTTAGACAATAGCGCAAATGAAGAATTTGATGGTTTACCGCTCGTGGGTCGCGTAGCTGCTGGAGAACCGATTCTTGCAGAACAACATATCGAAGCAACTTATCGCGTAGATGCCGATATGTTTAAACCACAAGCAGATTTCTTACTCAAAGTTTATGGTCAATCCATGAAAGACATAGGTATCTTAGATGGTGATTTATTAGCTGTACATAGCACCAAGGATGTACGTAATGGACAAATTGTCGTTGCCCGTATTGAAGATGAAGTGACGGTAAAACGCCTTGAGAAAAAAGGTTCTATCATTTATCTACACGCAGAAAATGAAGAATTTGATCCAATCGTGGTAAATCTTGAAGAACAAGAAAACTTTGAGATTGAAGGCATTGCCGTAGGGATCATTCGCAATAATGCTTGGATGTAATCTGAGTAAATTGGCGAATAAAGTGCGGTAAAAATTTCCTGTGTTTTACCGCACTTTTCTTCGCCTAAAATTCTGAATTTGCCATTCTTTTTACCGCTCTCTATAATGCAATCAATCTTGAATTTAAATAAAGGATGGAAAAATGCAGTTTTCCAAAATGCACGGATTAGGCAACGATTTTGTTGTGGTTGATGGGGTTACTCAAAATGTTTTTTTCACGTCAGAAACCATTCAACGCTTAGCTGATCGCCACCGTGGAATTGGTTTTGATCAACTTTTGCTTGTTGAACCACCTTATGATCCTGAACTCGACTTTCATTATCGCATTTTCAATGCCGATGGAAGTGAAGTTTCGCAATGCGGAAATGGTGCCCGCTGTTTTGCTCGTTTTGTGACATTAAAAGGGCTAACTAACAAAAAAGACATCGCAGTTAGCACGCAAAAAGGCAATATGGTTCTAACGGTAAAAGACGATAACCAAGTTCGTGTGAATATGGGTGAACCGATTTGGGAGCCAGCAAAAATTCCATTTACCGCAAATAAATTCGAGAAAAATTACATCCTACGCACAGACATTCAAACCGTCTTATGTGGTGCAGTTTCAATGGGCAATCCTCATTGCGTTGTACAAGTAGATGATATTAAAACAGCAAATGTTGAACAGCTCGGTCCTTTGCTAGAAAGTCACGAGCGTTTTCCTGAGCGTGTCAATGCTGGTTTTATGCAAATCATCAATAAAGAGCATATTAAACTTAGAGTTTATGAACGTGGTGCAGGAGAAACGCAAGCCTGTGGAAGTGGAGCTTGTGCAGCTGTTGCAGTTGGTATTATGCAAGGTTTATTAAATAATCGAGTTCAAGTCGATTTGCCAGGCGGTTCATTAATCATTGAATGGAATGGCGTTGGTCATCCACTTTATATGACTGGCGAAGCGACTCATGTATATGACGGTTTTATAACCCTTTAATCTTCTTATTCCCATCAAATTCTTAAAGATGGGGATTTTATTTTCAGCTCACGCAAACGTTTTCGTTTTGGTGTTTTTCCTTTATAATAGACCGCGATTTTTACCTCAAACACAACTCAAAGGTACCCGTATGTTTCAAACTTTTCGTGGCTCACCCGCCCTTTCTGAATTCCGTATTCAAGGCTTAATGCAAAAATTCCAACAAAATAAATTACCGGTGAAATCGGTTTATGCGGAATATTTGCATTTTGTGGAATTAAATCGACCGCTTGTTAGCGAGCAGGAAGCAAAACTAAAAGCATTGTTACATTACGGTCCAACTTTGGCAGAACACGATGCCAAAGGCGAAACTTTTATCGTGATTCCACGCGTTGGCACGATTTCTTCTTGGTCTTCTAAAGCGACCGATATTGCGCATAACTGTGGTTTAAGTGAAGTGGAGCGTATTGAGCGTGGTTTGGCATATTATTTTGAGTTAAGCCAACCGCTTGATGAGAAAACAACAGAAAAATTGACCGCACTTTTACACGACAGAATGATGGAAACTGTGGTGCGTCGTCCTGAAGATGCAGAGATCTTATTCCGTCATCAAGATCCGAAACCATTTAAAACCGTGGATATTTTAAAAGGTGGACGTGAAGCTTTGGTGGTAGCTAACGTAGAATTAGGTTTAGCGCTGGCAGAAGATGAAATTGATTATTTGGTGGAAAACTTCACCCAATTAGGGCGCAATCCGCACGATATTGAACTTTATATGTTCGCACAAGCTAACTCTGAGCACTGCCGCCATAAAATCTTTAATGCAGATTGGATTATCGACGGCAAAAAACAGGATAAATCCCTGTTTAAAATGATTAAAAATACCTTTGAGAAAACCCCTGATTTCGTGCTTTCAGCCTATAAAGATAATGCTGCGGTAATGGAAGGCTCAAAAGTCGGCCGTTTCTTTGCGGATCAAGATGGGCAATATCGTTATCACAATGAAGATGCGCATATCTTAATGAAAGTGGAAACCCACAACCATCCAACCGCAATTTCGCCATTCCCGGGTGCCGCAACAGGTTCAGGCGGTGAAATTCGTGATGAGGGTGCAACCGGTCGTGGTGCAAAACCAAAAGCAGGTTTAACCGGGTTCTCCGTATCAAACTTAGTTATTCCAAACTTTGAGCAACCTTGGGAAAATCCACTTTCCAAACCAAACCGTATTGCTTCAGCCTTAGATATTATGATTGAAGGCCCATTAGGTGGCGCAGCATTTAACAATGAATTTGGTCGTCCTGCGTTATTAGGCTATTTCCGTACCTATGAAGAGAAAGTCAACAGCTTCAATGGTGAAGAAGTCCGTGGTTATCACAAACCGATTATGTTAGCGGGCGGTATCGGTAATATTCGTGGCGAACACGTTCAAAAAGGCGAAATTCCGGTCGGTGCGAAATTGATCGTATTAGGTGGCCCTGCAATGAATATCGGTTTAGGCGGTGGCGCAGCGTCTTCGATGGATAGCGGTAAATCAAAAGAAGATCTAGATTTTGCCTCTGTTCAACGTGAAAACCCAGAAATGGAACGCCGCTGCCAAGAGGTGATTGACCGCTGCTGGCAATTAGGTGAAGAAAACCCAATTCTCTTTATCCATGATGTGGGCGCAGGTGGTTTGTCTAATGCGATGCCTGAATTGGTACACGATGGCGAACGTGGCGGTAAATTTGATTTACGCTCTATCCTTTGTGATGAAAAAGGCATGTCACCATTGGAAATTTGGTGTAACGAATCGCAAGAACGTTATGTTTTAGCCGTTGCGCCAGAAAAACTCGAATTATTTACCGCACTTTGTGAACGTGAGCGTGCGCCGTTTGCGGTCATTGGTGAGGCAACGGAAGAGAAACATTTAACCTTACACGATAGTCATTTCGACAATAACCCAATTGATTTACCAATGAATGTGTTATTGGGCAAAACCCCGAAAATGACGCGTGAGGTTTCGTCAAAAACTGTCGAAAATCGACCGCTTGCAACAGAAAATATTCAATTAAAAGAAGCGTTCCATCGCGTATTACGCTTACCGGTGGTGGCAGAAAAAACTTTCTTAATCACCATTGGCGACCGTTCGGTAACTGGTATGGTGGCGCGCGATCAAATGGTCGGCCCATGGCAAATTCCCGTGTCTGATGTGGCCGTCACAACTGCATCATTAGATAGCTATCACGGTGAAGCCATGGCAATGGGCGAACGTGCACCCGTGGCATTATTAGACTTTGGTGCTTCTGCACGTTTAGCGGTGGCTGAATCCATTACCAACATTGCGGGCACTAACATTGGCGATATTAAACGCATCAAACTTTCTGCAAACTGGATGTCTGCTGCGGGTCATGGTGGTGAAGATGCCGGCTTATATAAAGCGGTGAAAGCGGTGGGCGAAGAACTTTGCCCAGCATTAGGCATTACCATTCCAGTGGGTAAAGACTCGATGTCGATGAAAACCACTTGGGAAGAAAATGGCGAGAAAAAATCAGTAACAGCTCCGCTTTCTTTAGTGATTTCATCTTTTGCGCGCGTGGAAGATGTACGCAAAACCGTGACACCTCAATTACGCACAGACAAAGGCGCAAGCCGCTTATTATTGATTGATTTAGGCGAAAGAAAAAATCGCTTAGGCGCGACCGCACTTGCGCAAGTGTATAAACAATTAGGTGACAAACCAGCTGATGTGGTGAATGTCGCCAAACTGAAAAACTTCTTTGATGCAATGCAAGCATTAGTAGCAGAGCGTAAATTATTGGCTTACCACGACCGTTCAGACGGTGGTTTAATTACCACCCTTGCAGAAATGGCATTTGCGGGTAACTGTGGTGTCGATGTGGATATTTCAGCCTTAGGCGACAATAATTTAGCCGTGTTATTCAATGAAGAATTAGGCGCGGTAATCCAAGTGTCAGAATGCGAATTAAGCGCCGTGCGTGAGGTATTAAAAGCCCATGACTTGCTTGGCTTAACTTATGAATTAGGTTCTGTAAGCTCAGAAGATCGTTTTGAAATCACGCGTGGTAGCAAAAAACTATTAAGCGAAAAACGCTCTGAATTACGCGGTATTTGGGCTGAACTCACTCACCAAATGCAACGCTTACGCGATAACCCAGAATGTGCTGACCAAGAATTTGCAGCGAAAAAAGCAACAGATAACAAAGGTTTATCTGCTCACTTAACCTATGATGTGAATGAAGATATTGCTGCGCCTTACATCAGCAAAGGCGTGAAACCAAAAGTAGCCGTATTGCGTGAACAAGGCGTAAACAGCCACGTTGAAATGGCAGCGGCTTTTGATCGTGCAGGCTTTGCGGCGATTGATGTTCACATGAGCGATTTAATGACAGGTCGTTACAACTTAAACGACTTCAACGCGATGGTGGCCTGTGGTGGTTTCTCTTACGGTGACGTATTGGGCGCAGGTGGCGGCTGGGCGAAATCCATTTTATTTAATCCACAATTACGCGATCAATTCAGTCAATTCTTCGCCAATGAAAACACCCTTTCATTAGGTGTATGTAACGGCTGTCAATTTATCTCCACTCTTGCGGAAATTATCCCTGGTGCAGAAAATTGGCCACGTTTCGTACGGAATAAATCAGAACGTTTTGAAGCGCGTGCTGCGATGGTGAAAATCAACGACACCAACTCATTGTGGTTTAAAGGCATGGCTGGCTCACATATGCCGATTGCGGTTTCTCATGGTGAAGGCCGCGTAGAATTCAAAACACCAGAAAACTTGACCGCACTTCAATCCCAAAACTTGATTGTGGCACAATATATCGACAGCCATTTAAACGTGACTGAAACTTATCCAGCCAACCCGAATGGCTCGGCATTAGGTATTACTGCCATTTCTAACGTCGATGGTCGTATTGCTGCAATGATGCCACACCCTGAGCGTGTATTCCGTGCGGTGAGCAACTCATGGTACCCAGAAAATTGGTCTGAAGATGGTGCTTGGATGCGAATTTTTAGAAATGTTCGTATAACTTTTAGGTAAAAATACCCCATCATAAATCAAAACTATGATGGGGTATTTTTTAATATTAGTGCTTATACAGTGTGAAATCAGAGTCAATCCAGAGTATATGAAATATTTGCTTTTCCCTATAGCCAACAACAGGTGACATTCCAGAAGCTCTAAATGCTAATAGTGTTACGTCTGGGGTAATAAAACTCTTTACATTTACCCCCTTGATTGAATCTTGGGAAATTTTTTCACACCCAAGGCCATGTCTAGATGCGTTTCTGAGTTGTTGCCATGTAAGTTTGCTGAATTTACAAAGACTATCTAAGAGAGCTAACCGTTGATCTTTGCTACAAGCATTAACACAGTACATACCGTCTTTCATGTTATAAAACGAAAAGATAGGTTGTAATTTATCACTACCTCCATTAGGGCTAGATACCTTATCTCCCTGTTGAATTATTTTCCCTGTTGGAGGATTTACCTTAGGTTTTTTTATATTCTTTTTTTTAGTCATCTTCAATTTGTGTTAAAAAGTATTCTTTTAGCTTTTTATGACTGATTTTATTACTTTTCCCATTTTCAAAAGTTGATAACCATGGCATTTCTTCATGAGTCATGTTTCTTAATTTCCATGCTGAGAATTGTCCATACATATCGTAAACTTCATCCAATAACTCAATAGTATTGCTGGAATATTTACTGAAGTCTATATTCAGATTTGTTGTTGGTAGAGCACCACTACCATAGCTTTTATACTTATAATAGAGTTTAGGAATAACCGGACCATGTGGCCAAGCTTGGATATCTTCTTTAAATAAAGGTTTGTTGTGAATAGCTAAAGAAAAGCCCTGCGCGTAATATACAAGTTTTTGTATTTTCAGATTTGAGATGAGATCGCCATTTTCTTCATTTGCTAATGACAAAAAGTAATTTGCCACATCAAAACAAGTTAACATAACAATATCCTTGGTGATTTAGGTGTGCTTCTGTTTATTATAACTTTTAAAAAGGAGTGATAAAGTTATTGAGTATATGATTAACTTTGCGTAATAGTACCAAAACTTTGACCATATCTACAATCAAAATTTAAGATGTAATAATAAAATTTCCCCCATGATAGCGCAAGCGTCCACGCTTGTGCTTTTTTTCATTTTAGTTACAGGCACAAGCGTGGACGCTTGCGCCATCGTAGTTCCATCTGTAATGCCATCGTAATCCAATTGTAATTCCATCATAATGTCATCATAACTCAACAGCTTTTTGATTTTTTGCTTCAGTAATTTATTTTTTTGCGATCTTCTTCAAAAATCTGAGTTAAATTTAAAATGAATTTACTCATGTCTACCATTTTGCTTATCAGAGAGTTTTAGAAGGTAGGAAGATGAGTAGAAAGTATAAATTTAATGATAAGAATGGCGTTTATTTTATTAGCTTTGCAACCGTATATTGGATTGATGTCTTTGTTCGTGATTGTTACTTTGAAATGATGATGAGTGCATTGAATTATTGTCGTGAAAATAAGGAGATGAAGATCTATGGTTACTGTATTATGCCAAGTCATGTACATTTATTATTTCAGATAGAAGAGAAAAATCCTTCTGATGTTATTCGAGATTTAAAAACATTTACCGCTAAAGCGCTACTGAAACAAATTGCAGAAAATCCTCAAGAAAGCCGCAAAGAATGGCTGCTATGGATGTTCCAGCGAGCGGCTAAAAAGTATAGTTATGTAAAGCAATACCAATTCTGGCAACACCACAACCAACCCATCGAAATTTATTCCGATAAATTTTTCAACGAAAAGCTAGAGTACATTCATCAAAATCCGGTGGTGAGCGAGTTTGTGTCTGAGCCGCAGGATTGGAAATATAGCAGTGCGAAAAATTATTGGCAGACGGTTGATCCTATTTTAGACATTGATGTTCTCAGCTAAAAGTGATCTGCCCCCCAAACCTGGACACCTAATTTGAGGTGCAGATTATGTCCTACTCTTATCAATTTCGTTTGAAAATTATCAAACTCGTCACCGAACAGGATTATGGTATCCGTGAGGTGATGAAACTTCATAAAATTTCCCACGCTCTCGTCATTTATTGGCTAAAAGCATTTCGGCGAAGAGGGGGGGGGCGTAAAATCACCTTATACAACCCTTCAAACACTAAAAATAGTGAAGCCAAAGATGAAAAAGAAAAAAATTTAAATCCTAAAAACAATAGACTTTTCTAATTCCACCACGCTTTATTTTTCCAAATGACTTTGACCAACTTTACAATCTTGCATTAGAATACGAGCCTTTGATTTTTGCTGTAAGGAATAGAAATGGAAGAATCTCCAGAATTAGAAAAATTGCCTCGAATTATTACTGGTGTATTGAAAATCGTACTTTGCACGGCATTGATTGCGTTGGCGATTGTACTCATTATTGCTCTTGGAAAAATCACTTATACTTTAGCGATGATGGTGCTTAATACTTCTACCGTTGTGCCTTATGACGTGGCTGAACAAGCTGTGATGTTTTTCTTATATTTCGGGTTTATTGGTTTGATTGTGCAGTATTTTAAAAGCGGCTATCACTTCCCTTTGCGCTATTTTATTTATGCTGGGATCACTGCGATGCTGCGTTTAATCATTGTTAATCATGAAAGCTCGGTGGATACCATCTTATTTGCAGGCGCAATTTTGATTATGGTAATCGCACTCTGTTTGGTGTTATATTCTAATAAACTGAAAAATATATAGTTTTATATTCAAAGCAACAAAAAACGCACTTCAATTGAAGTGCGTTTTGTCTTTTAAGTTGAGTTACTCAGATTTGCTTTCTAAAAGTGCGGTTGAATTTTCTTCTGTTTTTTCTTCCGTACTTTCTGGGACAACATCTTGAATTGCCATCACTGATTTCAAACTCTCTTGGCGAACTTGCTCAGCTAATGCTTTATCACCCGCTTGTTCAAATACATAAGATGCCATCATCAAATCATTTGGCTCTAACTGTTCAGGACAAGCCATCACGTTTTTGAATACGTCTGCGGCTTTAGCAAATTCATTGTTACGAACATATAAATAACCCAAAGCACGATTGATACAGCATTTTTGTTTTTCATCTGCACGTTTTGCACGTTTTTCGATTAACTTGAGAAGTTTACTATTATCTTCTGGTTGTAAACGTGTAATTTGAGTACAAAGTTCTTTGCTAATGCTGGTGTTATCACCAATTTTCTTCAATACTTCGACAGTAAATTCTGATGCTGATTCATGATCATTACAATCAATTAAACGCTGAATTAAACCCACTTTGAGATCAATATTATTACGACGACTACGAGACTGAGCATCCCACCATTCGAGCAAACCATCTACGCCTTCTTCATTCATTTTCTCATCGAGCAAACCATTTTCTGTTTGATAACGAAGATCTTTAAACTCTTCAGCACTGAATAAACCACTATTTTCAACCCCATCTAGAATCTTATCGAGGGCTTGATAGGCTTTAGAACGAAGATAAATTTCTACTGCAAGTTTTAACACTTCTTTATTGCGACCAGCCATTTCTAGCAAGCTATCCACAGAGCTGCGCGCTGCCGGCAATTTGTTTTGTTGCAATAAAATACGCGTGCGGGCAATTTCCACCAGCAAATTATCTGAACCAGCTAATTCAGTGGCTTCAATCAAATAGCGATTTGCACTAAATTCATCACCACGTTGTTGTGCTGCTTCAGCTGCTTTGATGAGGTTTAACACGGGCTCAGCAGAATGTTTGGCATTCTTACCAATCAATTTTTCTGCTTTGGCGTAATCCCCTTCATTCATCTTCATCAAACCTTCAAGGGTTTGTTTCTGTGCTCTCACACGTTTACGGCTAGAAAACCAATTATAAGAACCGCGACTTAAACGTAAAAAACGTGTGACGATCCATTCCAAACCATAAATAATCGCTAAAGCAATTACGAAGAAAATTACTAATGTCGTAATCGACATTTCAACGATATTATTTGTTGTTTCAATACGAACATAGCCTTGCTGACCAGAAAGATAAGGCCCTGCAATCAACCCAGCAAGCAATGCTAGCATTAAAAAAAGCACTCTAAACATAGGCTATCCTTATTTTTGTGTCTCAGCTTTTGCCGGTTGAGATTCTTGTTTTTCTGGTGCAGATGCTTCTGTTACCACACCTTCAGCTTTAGGCATAGTTTCAATCGCTTTATCCGCTTCAATTTCCACCTTTTGAACATCTAACGGCGCACGATTGAGATATTTATCAAGCAAGGTCAAACTTTGTAATTGCCCTGGCACATCGACATAAATAGAAGAATCAGCCAGCTCATCCACTGATTTTAAGAAATTTTGCGTCACTTCTGCACTCGTATCGAAATAGCTACGAACCCAAGAAGCAACCGCATCTAAAGATTGTTTATAAAGTTCATCTTGCTGGCGTGGTACGGCCATAATAGCAAGTTGTAAACGTAAGCGAATGTTCTCACGAAGATAAATATCTTGGTTTGGCGCAAGTAATTCTTTTTTATCCGCACTTTGTTTTGGCGAAATACGAATGAAGTGATTTAGGAAAGAAGTTGCACTCTTTTCTACATTTTGCTGCCAATCTGCAATATCATCAGATAATTTACCGCTCTTTTCTGGCGTTTCATCAAAATTTACATTCAATGCTTGTAACTCATCCACAGTATTGGCAAGCTGCGAAAGTTTTTGCATTACTGCATTTTGGTCTACGCTTGAAAGTGAAAGAAGTTGTTTTAAATCTTGATTGATTGCAGTACGAATCGCATTCGCTTGTGAATTGTTTACCTTAACGAGAGTTTCATCAGCCAATTTTAATAAAGAAATAGCTGTATCAACATCGTTATCTAAAACAAGTTTACGCAAGGCGTTATTTAACAAGAAATCTGCTTCAGAAAATAACCAGTCACTCGGTTGTTGCGCACCAGCCAGTTGACTAACTTGTTTTACTTGGGCTTGTAGTGCAACAATTTCGCCTGTTTTGCCTGCAACTAATTGCTCAAGTTGCTCGACCTTATCTTGTGCGGTTTTTAAGCCTTGTTCTAATTGTATAACCTGTCCACTATTATCAGACACAGGGGCAGAAACAGCTACACTACTTTGGCTTTCAAGTGCGGTTAATTTTTGCTGAATTTCAGCTACTTGTTGCTGACCCAAATAATAACCAGCCCCACCGACACCTAGCGCAATGAGAATTGCCAATAAACTCAATGCTGTGCCCGTTTTTTTCACAATAGTTTGTGGAACTGGCTGTATCGTTTCTGTTTTTTCAACCACTTTTAGCGTATCACCAACTTGTTCAGTGATGTCGTTATCTTGATCTTTTGCCATATCAATTCCTTAATAAGTCAGATTGAATAAGTTAATGTACTCGCTTTAATAAGAAAAATACCGAGCAGTCGCCAATGGTAAAAATATAGATTCTCATATCAGCGAAATTAAGCCATTTACGCAATAAATTTGTTGGCTATCCTATCACTCTTAGGTTAAAAAGTCATTTTGATTGTTGATATAAGAAACACCTCAGATATGAGAAATTGAATTAAAAATAAGATTTTTAGTCATTTATTTTACGTTCTGATAATTTAAAATCTCTGATTCTTCACAAACTGTGATTTTCATCACAATTTTTTGCATTTATACTCCCTAAGTGGTAAATTGTTCGCCAATTTTTGTTGTTCTGGTAGGGACACCGCGTGGAATGTAATCTAGCACAAGCAAAACAATGGGTTAGCGACTTGGATCAACGCCGTTTTGAGCGTGCATTACAAGGTTCAGGCGATGCATTCCAACACGTTTTAGCGGTTGTTCCTTTACTTTTACACCTAAACCATCCGCAACTTCCTGGCTATGTTATTCACGCCCCCTCTGGCATTGCGAATTTCCTTGCTTCTGATTATCAAAAAAAATGGCTCACCAATGAATACAGTATTCACTATGCTGAACACAAATCTTCAGCACAAAAAAGTGCGGTGAGTTTTCACGAGGTTTTGCCTCCAATTTTAGGTGTTTATGTAATGGGAAGTTTTGGTTCAATAAGCCAAACGTCCTCTTCAGATCTTGACACTTGGATTTGTGTCCGTGATGGCTTGAGTCCAGATGAATATGCACTTCTTACTCAAAAAGCTAAACGGATTAGTGAATGGGCAATGCAATTTAATGTGGAAATTAATTTTTATTTGATGGATCAACAACGTTTCCGCAATGAACATTATGCAGACCCACTGACTATTGAAAATAGCGGTTCTGCGCAATATATGTTATTGCTTGATGAGTTCTATCGCTCCGCCGTACGTTTAGCGGGTAAACCTCTACTTTGGTTGCATTTATGGGTGGAAAATGAAAAAGACTATGAAAAAGAGGTGGCGCGTTTAATTACGGAAGGGGAAATTGATCCAAATGATTGGGTAGATTTCGGCGGTTTAGGACAATTTTCTGCAAACGAATATTTCGGTGCCAGCTTATGGCATCTTTATAAAGGGATTGATTCGCCTTATAAATCTGTGCTCAAAATTTTGTTGTTGGAAGCCTATTCCAAGGAATATCCAAACACTTGCTTAATTGCCCGCACTTTTAAGCGAGATTTACTTGCAGGTAATACCAATCCTGATCACCATTTTGATCCTTATATTGCCATTCTTGCAAAAGTAACCCGATATTTAACCGCACTTTCTGAATTTAAACGTTTGGATTTTGTGCGCCGTTGTTTCTATGTGAAAGCAACTGAAGATCTTGCGCTTTACCAAGCCAATAATTGGCGTGTTCATTACATGGAAATCCTTGCTCATGAATGGGGATGGTCTGCTGAAACGGTGAAACACCTCAATAAACGTCCATTTTGGAAAATTAAAGCAGTCAAAGAAAGCCATGATAACGTAGTGAAATTTTTAATGTTGAGTTATCGTAATTTAGTGGAATTTGCTCGAAAGCATCATATTCACTCTAGCGTCGTACCACAAGATATCAACATTCTTTCTCGTAAACTTTATACTGCTTTTGAAGAACTTCCAGGCAAAGTATCCTTACTCAACACACAGATATCTCACAATTTATCAGAAGCACACCTGACTTTTGTGGAAGTTCGCGGCAATAAACATTTTAAAGATGGTTGGTACCTTATCAATCAACCAACGCATCATATTATGTTCTCCAAAGAACGAGTCATTGAATACGGAGAAAGCCTAAATAAATTAGTCTCTTGGGCATATTTTAATCATCTGCTCACGGAAAAAACGGGACTTGCTATTTTTAGCAAGAATGTGACTTTAAGCACATTGCAACGCTTTGTCACTAACTTACGTCAGTCTTTTCCAAGCACAATCACCAAACAACCTAAAAACAGTGATTTATTGAATCAATGCGAAATTCGTAGCTTGTTTATTGCCATAAATCTCACCACCGATCCAACATCCAAAATAGAAGAAGTATTAACGGGTATTTCATCGCGAGATTTATTTAGTTTTGGATCCCTCGAACAAAGCCTTGTGGGCAGTATTGATTTTACTTATCGCAACGTGTGGAACGAAATCCGAACGCTCCATTTTGAAGGGCAAAATGCCATTTTGCTTGCACTAAAAGTGCTTTCTAACAAAATTTATCGTGGCGTTAATCGCCCAGATTCCATCCAAGTCTATTGTTATAGTGAACGTTATCGCCAAGATTTACGTCAATTAGTGATGGGATTAGTAAATCGATGCGTTAGCATCCAAGTCGGTGATATTCAACAACCTTGCCAAACATCACGCTTACGTGTGGCGGGTAAAAACTGGCAATTATTTTTTGAAGATCGCGGGATCAGCTTACAAGAAATCGGAAATGAATCTGTCTGCAATGAAGCTGAAAGTGCGGTGGATTTTGACGAAGTTTTACAAACACCAATTGAAGATGGCGAGACAAACCAAGAAAGTCGTCGCTATCCACCAGAAATGGATGCCTTCGCAAGTGAAGGATTCCTACAATTCTTTTTTGAAGATAATTCCGATCATAGCTTCAATGTTTACATTTTAGATGAATCTAATCGTCTCGAAATCTATCGCCACTGCGATGGTGAAAAAGATGAAAAAGTGTGGGAGATTAATCAGCTTTATCAAAACGCCAAACAGGAAGGCGATAAAAATCCTTACAATATCGTTCAACGTAATTTTAACTACCCTCAATTTTATCAACTAAAAAATGGGAAAAATGGCGTATCCATTGTGCCGTTTAAATTCCGCCCAGTGAATAAGTAATATTTTCCTGTGGTTGATAGGTCACCGAAAGATATCTATACTTATTTCCTCTTTCACTAGATAAATTGTGGATATGACAACTTCGCAAACACCAATCACTGTGCTAGGAGCGGGATCTTATGGAACTGCGCTGGCAATGACCTTTTCTCGCAATGGTTCTCCCACTTATTTATGGGGGCACAATCCCGCCCATATCGCCCAAATGCAGAGAGAACGACAAAATTATCGTTTTTTACCAGATGTCATCTTTCCTGAGGAACTTCATTTAGAAAGTAATCTTGCACAAGCAATGGAATATTCTCAAGATATTTTAATCGTGGTGCCAAGCCATGCTTTCGGTGAAATTCTTATAAAAATCAAACCGCACTTAAAAGCCCATCACCGATTAATTTGGGCAACAAAAGGTCTGGAACGTAACACAGGGCGTTTACTACAAACCGTAGTTGAAGAACAACTCGGAACGCAATATCCACTAGCTGTACTTTCGGGTCCAACTTTTGCAAAAGAATTAGCGCAAGGCTTGCCAACAGCCATTACACTCGCTTCCAATAACGAGCAATTCGCGCAGGAATTTCAATCGCGTATTCATTGTAGTAAACATTTTAGAGTCTATATAAATTCGGATATGATTGGCGTTCAACTTGGTGGTGCAATTAAAAATGTGATCGCAATTGGCGCAGGAATTTCAGATGGAATGGGATTTGGCGCAAATGCTCGCACAGCACTGATTACGCGTGGCATTGCGGAAATCAGCCGATTAGGTACCTCGCTCGGTGCAAATTCCAATACATTTATGGGAATGTCTGGATTAGGCGATTTAGTGCTAACTTGCACCGATAATCAATCGCGCAATCGACGTTTTGGATTAATGCTAGGTGAAGGATTAGATGCCAAAACGGCTATGGAAAATATCGGGCAAGTCGTGGAAGGTTTTTATAATACAAAAGAAGCCTATTTGCTTGCACAAAGACAAGGTGTGGAAATGCCGATTACAGAACAAATTTATCAAATGCTGTTTTGTGGCAAAAGCGCACAAGATGTAGCAATCAGCCTTTTAGGGCGAGAATGTAAAGGCGAATAAAAGGAGAAATTATGACATTAGATGTGTGGCAACATATTCGCCAAGAAGCCAAAGAACTTGCCGAAAACGAACCTATGCTTGCCAGTTTTTTTCATTCTACGATTTTAAAACATCAAAATCTTGGCAGTGCGCTAAGTTATTTATTGGCGAACAAATTAGCCAATCCTATTATGCCGGCTATTTCTCTCCGAGAAATTATTGAGGAAGCCTATCAAGCTAATCCTTCGATCATTGATTGTGCAGCTTGCGATATTCAAGCTGTCCGCCACCGAGACCCTGCTGTAGAATTATGGTCCACTCCATTGCTTTATTTAAAAGGTTTCCATGCGATTCAAAGCTATCGAATCACCCATTATTTATGGGGTCAAAATCGTAAATCCCTTGCCCTTTATTTACAAAATCAAATTTCCGTGGCTTTCGATGTCGATATTCATCCCGCAGCAAAAATTGGTCACGGAATCATGTTCGACCATGCAACAGGTATTGTTGTAGGGGAAACATCTGTAATTGAAAATGATGTCTCAATATTGCAAGGCGTAACACTTGGCGGTACAGGAAAAGAATCAGGCGATCGTCATCCTAAAGTACGAGAGGGTGTCATGATTGGGGCGGGAGCAAAAATTCTCGGCAATATTGAAGTGGGTAAATACGCCAAAATTGGGGCAAATTCCGTTGTGCTTCATCCTGTGCCGGAATATGCCACAGCTGCGGGTGTACCTGCTCGTATAGTGAGTCAAGATAAAGCGGCAAAACCTGCTTTCGATATGAACCAATATTTTATCGGCATTGATGATGGAATGAATTTAAACATATAAGGAGACACCATGATCAACAAAGATACCCAACTCTGCATGTCTTTATCAGGTCGTCCGGGCAATTTCGGTACCACCTTTCACAATTATTTGTACGACAAACTAGGCTTGGATTTCATTTATAAAGCCTTCACCACGCAAGATATTGAACACGCCATCAAAGGCGTGCGCGCATTAGGCATCCGTGGTTGTGCAGTTTCAATGCCATTCAAAGAAGCTTGTATGCCATTTTTAGATGAAATTCATCCGTCAGCACAAGCAATTGAATCCGTAAACACCATCGTGAACGATAATGGCTTTTTGCGTGCATATAACACTGATTACATTGCCATCATAAAATTAATTGAAAAATATCACTTAAATAAAAATGCTAAAGTCATTGTTCATGGCAGTGGTGGTATGGCAAAAGCCGTTGTGGCGGCCTTTAAAAATTCAGGCTTTGAGAAGTTAAAAATTTACGCACGCAACGTAAAAACAGGTCAATATCTCGCCGCACTTTACGGCTATGAATACATTGATTCTTTAGGAAACCAACAGGCAGACATTTTAGTCAATGTTACGCCAATCGGCATGAAAGGGGGCAAGGAAGAAATGGATTTAGCCTTTCCAAAAGCGCTCATTGATAATGCTAGTGTCGCGTTTGATGTAGTGGCTATTCCTGCTGAAACGCCCTTTATTGGTTATGCTCAAGCACAAGGAAAACAAACCATTTCTGGCGCAGAAGTGATTGTACTTCAGGCTGTAGAACAATTTGCACTTTATACACATCAACGCCCAAGTGATGAATTAATAGAAGAAGCCGCGGCTTTTGCTCGAGCTAAATCTTAACATCAAAAGTGCGGTGATTTTTCACCGCACTTCTAATCTTTAATAAAACCAAATTCTCCGCTTTCATCCATTTTTAAAATTGACGCGTAATTTTTTCGCCAATCCCCTAACACAATTCGGGTAAATCCTTCTTGTTGATGAATCGCCTCACGGTGTGTATGCCCATGAATTAATAAATTCACACCAAATTCTTGTACTTTTTCTTTCGTAAAGGCTTGATTTACGTCCATAATTTCCTGTGATTTGGCTTGTTTATCTTGATTACTCTTTGCTCGAATTCTCTCCGCAATTTTCACCCGCACTTTTAATGGCAAGCACAAAAACAAATGCTGCAACCATTTTTGATGCACTCTACGGCGAAATTGTTGATAAGCCTCATCATCAATGCAAAGCATATCGCCATGACAAAGTAAGATTTTTTTATCATAAAGTGTGATCAATTGATAATCAGGTAAAAGCTGAACACCTGTATCTTTCGCAAAACGTTCACCAATCAAGAAATCACGGTTGCCGTGCTGAAAATAACATTGCACACCTTGCTCGCTTACAGATTTAATTAAATCTTTAACTTGTTGAATCAATGTAGATTGTTCGTCATCACCAATCCAAAAATCAAAAAGATCACCCAAAATGTAAAGCCGTTCAGCCTGTGGGGCAAGATTCTGCATAAAATTGACAAAAAGTGCGGTCAATTCAGGCCGTGTTTCGCTTAAATGCAAATCAGAAATAAAATAGCTATGTTTCATAAAAATTCCACGATTTTTGTTTAGATTAGCACATATTGATATTGAATTTGCTATACTTTAACGAAATTTTGTATAGGGCATCCTCATGTTAAAACTACTTCGAATTTTCCTCGTATTAATCTGCTGTATTTTAATTTGTGTACTGGGTACGATTTATTCTTTTATCCGCTTTAAAAATCCAAGCAACGTAGGCATTGTTGCGCGTTGGTTTGGGCGTTTATATCCACTTTTTGGCTTAAAAGTGGAACATCGCGTTCCTCAAAATCAAGAGCAGATTGGCCGTGCCATTTATATCGGTAATCACCAAAACAATTATGATATGGTGACAATCTCTTATATGGTGCAACCTCGTACAGTAAGCGTGGGTAAAAAAAGTTTAATTTGGATCCCCTTCTTCGGCATTCTGTATTGGGTAACGGGTAATATTTTCTTAGATAGAGAAAACCGCACAAAAGCACACAGTACGATGTCGCAGCTCGCACGACGAATTAATGAAGATAATTTATCTATTTGGATGTTCCCAGAAGGCACTCGCAGTCGTGGTCGCGGTTTATTACCCTTTAAAACGGGTGCATTCCATGCGGCGATTTCAGCAGGTGTACCGATTATTCCTGTGGTTTGCTCAACCACACATAACAAAATTAATTTAAATCGCTGGGATAATGGCAAAGTGATTTGCGAAATAATGGATCCAATCGATGTTTCAGGCTATACCAAAGATAATATTCGAGATCTTGCGGCCTATTGTCATGATCTAATGGAAAAACGCATTGCCGAACTTGATGAAGAGATAGCAAAAGGAAACTAAAATGCCACGCCTTTCCCGCCGTCAATTATTAAAAACAGCTGCGATTTCTACCGCACTTTCCGCCGTGCCCGCACCATTGTTAGCGGCAAGCCGTGAAAAATTAGTTGTGCCGCCACTAATTGAAGTTCGCCGTGGTCGCCCGATTGTATTAACAATGCAGGAAATGAATTATCCCCTAGATGGCTCACACAATGTGACAGTATGGGGATTCAACGGTAATTATCTTGGCCCAACCATTAAAATCAAATCAGGTAGCTTTGCCAAACTTAATTATCATAACAATTTGCCACAATCCATTGCCTTGTCTATTCAAGGCTTACAAGCATCGGGTGAACTGTTTGGTGGGGCGGCTAGAATACTAAAAAAAGGCGAGTCTTGGGCGCCCATCGTGCCTATTGAACAACCCGCAGCAAGCTGTTGGTATCGTTCCGCGACATTAGCCAACTCAGCCTATCAAACCTATCGTGGCTTAGCTGGAATGTGGTTAATTGAAGATGACCAAAGCCTAAAAGCGAATCTTCCCAATAAATATGGCGTTGATGACATTCCATTGATTTTACAAGACATGGAATTTAATAATAATGGTCTCCAATTATTCAAACAAAATCAACCGCACTTTGTAGGCAATCGCTTGTTGGTGAATGGTATTGAAGCACCATATTTAGATGTCGCACGCGGCTGGATTCGTTTACGTTTGCTCAATGCCTCATTAGCTCGTGCTTATGATTTACGCTTGGATAATGATCAAGAAATGCTACTTATCGCACAAGATTTAGGTTTCTTACCAAAAGCTAAATCGGTCAAATCTTTGGTTCTCTCGCCAGGAGAACGCGCAGAAATACTGGTTAATATGAATGAAATTGACAACGTATCTCTCATTAGCGGAAGTAAACGTGGCTTGTACGACAAAATGAAAAATATGTTGTTCTCAAGTGATGAACTCACTGATAACACCGTCCTTGAATTGCGCGCCAAAGGAGAAATGTCAGCATTTAATAAACAACCGAATCTGACTTTCGAAACGGATGCGCCAGCAATATTACAACAAGCCGTTGCACAAACTCGAGAATTTAATATTGATGTCACAAACGGTTTAATTAATCAAAGACGTTTTGACCCACGCAAAGTTGATGTAATAGCCCGAAAAGGAACAATTGAACGCTGGATTTTAAATGCAAGTTTACCTGTTGGATTTACTATTCAAGGTGTCAAATTTGTGGTGGAAAGCCAAGGAGAACATCAATTCCAAGCTGAAGAATTAGCTTGGAAAGATACAGTTTGGGTAAAAAACAAAACTCAAATTTTAGTGAAATTTGATCAAGCATCTTCTGGCAACTACCCATTCTTATTTGGGGTATCGAATTTAATGCTAGAAGATATGGGATGCATTGGCGTACTGGTGGTACAATAGTTTTAACTATCCTAAAAACACCATGAATTTTAATCATTCATACTTTATTTAAAGAGGAAAATCGTAATGAAAAAATCATTAACATTAGCTGTACTTTCTTTATGCGCAGCATCATCTGTATTTGCCGCATCCGATGTTCCACAAGAACCGCAACCAACACTTTACCTTTCAACCTATGATATGTCTGGGAAAACTCCAACGGATTTAGGTAAAAAAGATATTTCTCGTTCAGCTAAAGCACACCAACTTTGCTGGGTAGCTAATGGTAATTTTGCGAAACAAATTACTGTTACCGAAGTCTTTAAATCGCCTGAAAAAACAACCTTTGCTGTATCAGAAAATCCAAATGCAGTTAAAGTTTCTGAAGATAAAAAGACCCACACAATCACAACAACTCGTAATGCATTAAACCAAGGTAAAACGGTAGTAAATTGCTGGAAATTTGATGAAAAGGATCCTAGAGGCCAATATACAATCCAAGTTCAAGTAGGCGAGATTGTTTATGACCCGTTGACATTTAACGTAGTAAAATAAGAAAAATAAAAACTCAGCCTTTGCTGAGTTTTTTAATTTTATGTAAGAAAAGTTATAGAAAATCCTAGATACATTCCACCAACAGTTTATTGAAAAATATTACTAGCCTTGAGCTTTTTCCAGTATAATCTGACCAATTTTCTGACAAATTAAAACAAGACGATGAATAAAAAACACACTTTAATTTCACTTGCTATTTTGACCGCACTTTATAGCCAACAAAGTTTGGCGGATTTACATGAACAATGTTTAATGGGCGTGCCAAAATTTAGTGGTGAAGTCGTGACGGGTGATGTGAATTCTCTGCCTGTATATATTGAAGCGGATAACGCAGAAATTAATCAGCCAAATGATGCAACCTATCAAGGTAATGTGGATTTGAAACAAGGTAATCGTCATTTGTTAGCACAATCCGTGCAAGTCAAACAATCTGGAAACCAGCCAACGCCTTTACGCATGGCTTATGTCCGCAATGGATTTGATTATAAAGATAATCAGATCAATATGTTGGGTAAAGATGCGGCGTTTAATTTAGATAGTCACGATGGTAATTTAACAAATTCAGAATATGAATTTGTCGGTCGTCAAGGTCGCGGTAAGGCTGATGATATAACATTAAGTAATAATTATCGCGTAATGAAAAACGCCACCTTTACTTCATGTTTGCAAGGTGACAATGCTTGGGCTGTAGATGCGTCAGAAATTCGTCAATACGTGAAAGAAGAATATGCTGAAATGTGGCATGCTCGCTTCAAAGTGCATGGCGTTCCCGTCTTTTATACCCCTTACTTACAATTACCCATTGGAGATCATCGTCGCTCCGGTTTATTAATTCCAAGTGCGGGAACATCTAGCCGAGATGGTCTTTGGTATGCACAACCAATTTATTGGAATATTGCACCTAATTATGATCTTACTTTTACCCCGAAATATATGTCTCGCCGTGGTTGGCAAGCAAATGGGGAATTTCGCTATTTAACCCCTATTGGCGAAGGTAAAGTGGCAGGAGAATATTTAGGTAAGGATCGTTACTCTGAATATTCTAGTGATAATCGAAAACGTCATTTGTTCTATTGGAATCACAATTCTAGCTTTTTACAAAATTGGCGTTTAAATATTGATTATACCCGAGTAAGCGATAAACGTTATTTCAGTGATTTTGAGTCCGTTTATGGTCGCAGCACTGACGGCTACGCAAACCAATATGCTCGTATAGCTTATTATCAACCAAATTATAATTTTTCTCTTTCTGCACGACAGTTCCAGATTTTCGATGAAGTGGACATCGGCCCTTATCGTGCAATGCCACAATTAGATTTCAATTATTACAAACATGATTTGGCTAATGGATGGTTAAATTTCAAATTACATTCACAAGCTGTTCGTTTTGATAATGACAGTGAATTAATGCCAACTGCATGGCGTTTCCATGCAGAGCCTAGCCTAAATTCTTTAATGTCAAATAAATACGGCAGTTTGAATATTGAAACTAAACTTTATGCGACTCGCTACGATCAGAAAAAAGGTTCAGGAAAAAATGCAGAGGACGTGCAAAAAACGGTAAATCGAGTTATTCCACAATTTAAAGTTGATTTACAAAGCGTATTAGCACGCGATACAACGTTCTTAAAAGACTATACACAAACCTTCGAACCGCACGTGCAGTATTTATATCGTCCTTACCGAAATCAAAGCAATATTGGTTCAAAACTTAATAATGAGTATTTAGGATTTGGTTACGATTCAGCCTTAGTACAGCAAGATTACTATTCGCTATTCCGTGATCGCCGTTATAGTGGTTTAGACCGAATTTCATCGGCAAATCAAGTTACCTTGGGTGGCACAACGCGTTTTTATGATATTGGTGGTGAAGAACGCTTTAATTTATCTGCAGGTCAAATTTATTACTTGAGTAATTCTCGTATTGATGAAAACCCTGCAAATAAAACCCCGACTTCATCATCAGATTGGGCATTAGAATCTAATTGGAAAATGAGTGATAAATGGCATTGGCGTGGTAGTTATCAATTTGATACTCATACCAATTCAACATCATTAGCAAATACATCTCTAGAATATAATCCTGAAAAAAATAATTTAATTCAGTTAAATTATCGATATGCGAACCAAGAATATATTGACCAAAACTTGGGTAAATCAGCTAACGCATATCAACAAGATATCCAACAAGTGGGATTGGTTGTAGGTTGGGAAATTGCGAACAATTGGGCTGTAGTAGGGCGCTATTATCAAGATCTCGCCTTACAAAAACCAGTAGAACAATATATTGGCGTCCAATATAACAGCTGTTGTTGGGCGGTTGGTGTCGGTGCTAGACGCTATGTCACAAGCCACCAAAATCAAAAGCATAATGAGGTCGTTTACGATAATAGCATTGGCGTAACCTTAGAATTAAGAGGTTTAGGTACCAATGACCATCAAAGCGGTATTCAAGAGATGTTAGAAAAAGGAAAACTACCTTATATTCGAGCATTTAGTTTGGATTAAACATGGTTCAATATAAACTTTAAATCTACAAAAAGAGCGGCTAAAAAATAGCCGCTCTTTTGTCACAATATACAAAATAAAATACTGATTATCGATTACCTAACTTTTCGTTTAAAACGCTGAGCAACTGATCTTTACTAATCATTTCTTTTTCACCAGTACGACGGTTCTTATATTCAATTTCACCGTTCTCTAGGTTTTTCTCACCGATTACAACCATATGCGGCACACCGATAAGTTCCATATCGGCGAACATCACGCCCGGGCGTTCTTTACGATCATCAAAAATCACATCTACGCCTTGTGATTGTAAAGTGCGGTAAAATTCTTCAGCGTATTTTTGCACGGCTTCAGATTTGTGCATATTCATTGGCACAATCGCCACAGTGAATGGGGCAATTTCATCTGAAGGCCAAATAATACCGCGATCATCATGGTGTTGCTCAATGGCTGATGCCACCACACGAGTTACGCCAATACCGTAGCAACCCATTGTCATCACAAGCGGTTTACCATCTTCGCCTTGAACAGTCGCTTTCATTGCTTCAGAGTATTTTTTACCCAGTTGGAAAATATGTCCCACTTCAATACCACGTTTAATTTGAAGCGTGCCTTTACCGTCTGGGCTTGGGTCGCCTTCCACCACGTTACGCAAGTCGAATACTTCTGGCATTGCAACATCGCGTTCCCAGTTCACGTTGAAGTAGTGTTTGCCGTCGATATTCGCACCACAACTAAAATCAGACATTAACGCCACAGTGCGGTCAATAATTGCAGGAATATTTAAATTCACAGGGCCTAATGACCCCACACCCGCACCAATTTTCGCTTTAATATCAGCTTCATCTGCAAACTCAAGAGGATCTGCTACTAATGGGTGTTTTTGTGCTTTAATTTCATTTAATTCATGATCACCACGAATAATCAACGCAACAAGTGGTTGATTTTCGTCTACACCTTTCACAATCAAAGTTTTTACGGTTTTCTGGATTGGCAAGTTGAATTGCTCCACCAACTCCGCAATAGTTTTCGCATTTGGTGTATCAACTAAACACATTTCAGCGGTTGGTGCTTGACGCTCACCGATAGCTACCGCTTCAGCAAGCTCAATATTCGCGGCAAAATCCGATTCTGTTGAGAATACAACGTCATCTTCACCGCTTGAAGCTAACACTTGGAATTCGTGCGAAGCTGAGCCCCCGATTGAACCCGTATCCGCTTGTACTGCACGGAAATCTAAGCCTAAACGGTTAAAAATGTTACTGTACACTTGATACATCACATTATAGGTTGCTTGCAAACTTTCTTGGGTAGTGTGAAATGAGTACGCATCTTTCATAATAAATTCACGCGAACGCATTACACCAAAACGAGGGCGCACTTCATCACGGAATTTAGTTTGAATTTGGTATAAGTTCAGTGGAAGTTGTTTGTATGAAGAAACTTCTCGGCGGACTAAATCTGTAATCACTTCCTCGTGAGTTGGTCCAAGTACAAAGTTACGGTTTCCGCGGTCTTCAAAACGAAGGAGCTCAGGGCCATATTGCTCCCAACGACCAGACTCTTCCCATAATTCCGCAGGTTGCACCACAGGCATTAATACCTCAATGGCACCACCTTTGTTCATTTCTTCGCGAATAATCTTTTCTACTTTTTTCAATACGCGAATACCAGTAGGTAGCCAGTTATATAAACCTGATGCCATTGGGCGAATCATACCTGCTCGCAACATTAATTGGTGGCTCACGACCTGCGCATCATTTGGTGTTTCTTTAAGGGTGGAGAATAAATATTGACTTGTACGCATTGTTTAACCTTAGATTTTAAGAACTGAAAAAATTGGCGCAAGTATAACAAAAAGTGCGGTGATTTTTAACCGCACTTTCGATACTTACTCATTATTTTGCGCTTTCGCCAAAATTTCTTTATGTTCCTGAATCAATGCCATAAAAGGCTGGCCAAACCGCTCTAATTTGATAGAGCTCACGCCATTAATTTGAAATATATCAATGAATTGTTTATCTATGTAAGTGTAATCCTTCATATCCTAACTTTAAGTGACGTAATTCTCTTGAAATCATTAGCTCATGATAATTAAGTTATTGGGCTATTTTATCTGAGGTGTAATAGCTATAATGTAAAACCATTATGATTTCATACTCAAATAAGTTAAATTAGAAGCTATATAGATTTTCGTAAAGTGATATGATTTAGAAAGTGTAAACAAATTATATCTATTTTCTTTATGAAATACCTTTTTTATTAATTCAAGGGCAATTATGTATCAATCAGTTAAATATGAAAATTTTATTGTCCTATGCAACGGTTTTTCCCGCTTGCTAGGAAACATTGTAAAAATTCTGAGTTATCCATTTCACGCCCTTTTTCCCAAAAAACGTTTCACTATCCCCGAATTTAGTGCTGCGAAGTTAAGTACAGGTCGCCAAGATAAAATCAACCGTACAATTTGGCAAACCAATTATTCAAACAAAGTAACCCTGCCAATATATTGCAACTATTTGTTTAATCGCTTAATGTCTTTGAGCTACGATTACCGCTATATCAGCACCGAAAACCGTGAGGAATACATTAAAGCCTACGCTGAGCCGCACGTTTTTAACGCTTACAGCCAACTTACTGACGGTGCTGCTCAAGCGGATTTCTGGCGTGTATTTATTCTTTGGCGTGAAGGTGGAATTTACATCGACATCGACGGGCATTTGGTTTTTCCGCTATCTCAAATTATTCGTGAGCAAGATTCAGAAGTGCTGATCAAACGCCGTGATAAATACACCAACTTCTTCCTTGCGTGCGAAACAGGACATCCTATTATGAAAGCTACACTAGATTTAATTGTAGAGAATATCGAAAACCGCCGTATAGACGGAGGCGTTTTTGCAATGACAGGCCCTGAAACATTAAATGCAGTAATTAACCCTAAAATGATAAATACTCGTCAGGACAAAGTCACCTGCACTCAAGGAACATTTACCAACGAATACTTCCAATATATCGACAAGCCACGTAGTAAGTGGATTTACAAAAAGAGTGAGGATCTATTAAAATAGTTATAGAGGGGCTGCTCGCTTTTTGCTTTTAAGTGGTCATTTTAAGTTGTTATCTGGTCTGTTATCTTTTTCTCGGATAAATAAATTTACCTCTATTATTTTATCCCTTTGCCAAAATAGCCTTATGTTCCTGAATCAATGCCATAAAAGGCTGGCCAAACCGCTCTAATTTGATTGAGCCCACACCATTAATTTGCAGCATTTCAATATTGCTTGTTGGCATATATTGTGCCATTTCTTGCAAAGTCGCATCATTAAAGACAATGTACGGCGGAATATTTTCTTTATCGGCAATTTGTTTGCGTAAGAAACGCAAGCGTGCAAATAAATCCTTATCGTAATTTGCAACACTTTGGCGTTGTGGATTATGGACAATCTTACTGATTGCAGAAATACGAGGCATTGCCAGTTCTAATGGTTCTTCACCTTTCAGAATCGCTTTCGCACTTTCAGTAAGTTGTAACGTTGGATTTAATTCACTGATGACCTGTTGCACAAACCCCAAATGAATAAGCTGACGAATGACAGACTGCCAATGCTCTTTGCTTTTATCTTTTCCAATGCCATACACTGAAAGTTTATCATGTTGGCGTTCAATAATTTTCTGATTGTGCATTCCACGCAGCACCGCAATCACATAATGTGCACCGAAACATTGCCCCACTCGATAAATGGTGGACATTACTTTTTGCGCATCGACTAATCCATCATATTTTTTAGGAGGATCAAGGCAAATATCACAGTTATTGCATGGTGTTTGTCTATGCTCACCAAAATAATTGAGAAGAACTAAACGACGACAAGTCTGGCTTTCTGCAAATTCACCTATAGCTTCTAATTTATGCTGCTCAATCTGACGCTGTGGCGTTTCTGGCTTTTCTAAGAGAATTTTTTGTAACCAAGCGTAATCCGCCGGCTCATAAAACAAAACAGCCTCTGCAGGCAAATCATCACGTCCTGCTCGCCCCGTTTCCTGATAGTAAGATTCAATGCTGCGAGGTAAATCAAAATGGGCAACAAACCGCACATTGGATTTATTAATACCCATTCCAAAAGCAATGGTTGCGACGACTACTTGAACATTATCACGCTGAAAATCCTGTTGCACACGCTCACGCAGTGCCGTTTCCATTCCCGCATGATAAGCAGCAGCAGAGACACCTTTATTGCGTAAACTTTCCGCAATTCGCTCAACCTTATTTCGGCTGTTGCAATAAATAATCCCACTCTTGCCCTTTTGAGCCAACACAAAACGTGTCAGTTGCTCCATTGGTTTATATTTTTCTTCCAAGGTATAACGAATGTTTGGTCGATCAAAACTACCAATATATCTATGTGGATTTTCCAGATTGAGGTGAGTCAAAATATCTTGGCGAGTCGTATAATCGGCTGTCGCAGTGAGCGCCATAATCGGTGCATGAGGGAAACTAGCTTTTAAACCGCCAAGCTGAGTATATTCAGGGCGAAAATCATGCCCCCATTGAGAAATGCAATGTGCTTCATCAATCGCAATAAAGCTAACTTTACTATAAGAAATAAGTTGAAAGAAACTGTTCGTTATCACTTTTTCTGGCGACACATAAAGCAGTTTAAGTTGCCCAGAAATAAGCTTATTTTGTACTCGTTGCTGCTGTTCTAAAGTCTGACTAGAATTAAGAAAATCCGCCTCAATTCCATTAGCTTGAAGCTGATCCACTTGATCTTTCATCAAGGAAATCAGCGGAGAAATCACTAAAGTTAAACCCTCAAAACAAAGTGCGGGAATTTGGTAACAAAGCGATTTGCCATTCCCCGTTGCCATTACCACCAAAGCATCTTGTCCGTTTAAAGCGGCATTGATGACTTCTTCCTGCCCTTTACGGAAAGATTGATAACCGAAAACCGATTTCAAAACAGAAAGTGCGGTCGGTTTTTCTATTATTTTTGGTGATAAATGAGAATCAAGCATCTTAGAACTGCACGTTCTCGCCATGTGCAGTACAAGCTTCGACTAAACAATCCCAAAAACGTTTTCCGTCATTAGAAACCCAGTCGCCATTTTTAAAAGCAAAATGAAAACCACCTAATTTACTCGCAATCCAAAGCTCAAGTAATGGTTCTTGCTTGTTAATCACTATTTGTGTGCGATTATCAAAGGTGATTGTAAATACTGAACCTTGCGTTTCACAATCTACATCCGCACCTTGCTCTTCTAATTCTTCTTCAATTTTTTGCCAAACTTGTTCAATATTTTGGTGAAATTCTGCAATATTCATAAAATGTTCCTGTTTAAATCTGATAGAATGCGGCAAATTATAAAGCCTTTCTTAAGCTTGTGAAAGGCGGATTTACCGATAAGTAAGAGAGAGAGAAAAATGAAAAAACTACTATCAATTTTAATGCTTAGTGCAATCTGCATTTGGGCAACAGGATGCGGCGTAAAAGGTCCTTTATATTTCCCAGAAAAAGAACAAGCACAACAAACCAAATAAGCGATTATCCAATTACAATCCCAAAATAAAAAATAGGAACACAACATGAATTTCTTCCAATATAAAAATAATAAGCTTTATGCCGAAGATATGCCAGTTCAACAACTTGCTGAACAATTCGGTACACCTCTTTATGTATATTCTCGTGCAACACTTGAACGCCATTGGCATGCTTTTGACTCCGCCTTTGGTAAGCATCCTCACTTAATTTGCTTTGCCGTAAAATCTTGCTCGAATATCGGCGTATTAAACATCATGGCAAAACTAGGTTCAGGTTTTGATATTGTCTCACAAGGCGAACTTGAGCGTGTACTTGCAGCGGGTGGCGATGCATCAAAAGTAGTCTTTTCGGGCGTTGCTAAATCCCGAGAAGAAATTATTCGTGCACTAGAAGTTGGAATCCGTTGCTTTAATGTGGAATCCGTTTCTGAACTCAAATACATTAACCAGATCGCAGGCGAGATGGGGAAAATAGCGCCAATTTCTTTGCGTGTGAATCCAGATGTTGATGCGCATACACACCCTTATATCTCAACAGGATTAAAAGAAAATAAATTTGGTGTAAGTGTAGATGAAGCCCGAGAAGTGTATAAATTAGCCTCAACGCTGCCAAACATAAAAATAACAGGGATGGATTGCCACATAGGCTCGCAGCTCACTGAATTACAACCATTTTTAGATGCAACAGATCGCTTAATTGTCCTAATGGAACAATTAAAAGAAGATGGAATTACATTAAAACATCTCGATCTAGGCGGTGGTTTAGGCGTGACTTATACGAATGAAATACCACCTCACCCAAGCGATTACGCAAATGCGTTATTAGAAAAACTAAAAGATTATCCCGAACTTGAAATTATTCTTGAACCAGGTAGAGCAATTTCTGCAAATGCGGGAATTTTAGTAGCAAAAGTGCAATACCTAAAAAATAATGAAAATCGTAATTTCGCGATTACCGACACGGGAATGAACGATATGATCCGCCCTGCATTGTATGAGGCTTATATGAATATCGTAGAAATTGACCGCACTTTAGAAAGAGAAAAAGCCATTTATGATGTTGTGGGGCCAGTTTGTGAAACGTCAGATTTCTTAGGCAAACAACGAGAACTTTCTATTGCTGAAGGTGATTATATAGCTCAATGCTCAGCAGGCGCCTATGGAGCAAGCATGTCATCAAACTATAACTCAAGACCCCGTACTGCAGAAGTTTTAGTAGATGGAGATAAATCCTATTTAATCCGTCGTCGAGAAACCTTACAGGAACTTTGGGCATTAGAGTCGACCATTTAATCTTTCTTATCCTAAAAGAGCGGTAAAAAATTATCTATTTTTCTACCGCTCTTTTTCTGTCCATAAATCAGCCTACCTCAAACAGTAAGTTTGTGAGATAAATCAAATTTTTTTCTATTCTAGATTGGCATAGAATTGAATTCTTTATAGAATATTGTGCTTTTTAAAGTGGACTTTTGCCACTAAAGGGGAAATTATGCAAGAAAAACTAAAGGTTTTATTGATTGACGATCATCCGTTAATGCGTCGTGGCATTAAACAACTTGTAGAATTAGACGATAACTTTGAAGTGGTGGCTGACGTAGGCAGCGGCACAGAAGGGATTTCTGTGGCATTACAAACATCACCTGATGTGATCATTTTAGATCTCAACATGAAAGGACTTTCTGGGTTAGATACGCTCAAAGGATTACGCGCAGAAGGCGTCGATGCACGAATCTTAATTTTAACAGTGTCTGATGCAAAAAATGATATTTATACTCTAATTGATGCAGGTGCAGATGGTTACTTGCTAAAAGATACGGAACCAGATACGTTGCTAGACCAAATAAAGCGTATTGCACAAGGTGAAGTCATTCTGAGCGATTCTATTAAAAATTTACTGTTAGAACGTACTCATGAAGAAAATCCATTAGACAGCCTAACAGATCGTGAAATGGGCGTACTTCGTCAAATTGCGACAGGTCTATCAAATAAACAAATCGCAGCACAACTGTTTATTTCAGAAGAAACCGTGAAAGTACATATCCGTAATTTATTGCGCAAATTAAATGTACATTCTCGCGTTGCCGCAACAGTATTATTTTTTGAACAAAATCGTTAACAAAAATAATCATAAAAAATGCGCTAAGATAAACTTAGCGCATTTTTCTTTACAGTCACACTATTTACATTAATTCAATAGATTTAATATCTTCTAATAATACATACAATTCTTTTTTAATATCTTGTTCAAATTGTACTTCTGCACTTTCTCGATCTAAATCTAGACGAATTCTCTCTCTTTTATCAAGCAATTTACGGGCATCATGTGTAGGCATATCACGCACAACTTCATATAAGTTAGCCATCGCAGGATAAGTAGATAAATTCTTACCAAAAGGCCTTAATAGCATTGTAAGACGGATTACTCCTTCTGAAGTATTACATTCCCCAGATTGCATTGCTCGAGCAATAACATCAATGCTTTCTTTTAATCGTATAGTGCGCGAATGCTTGGCTTTAGTAATCAATTCATTTTGGATTTTTAACTGTTTTAATAAATATATTGCATATAAACTCAATCCAATCACCAAGAAAAATGCAACAACAATAAATAGCCAAATCATAACTTATCTAAATTGGTTAATATCGATACGCTCGAAAGTGCGGTATAAATCATCTTCACTTTCATCTTCGTCTTCAATGCCAAGTTCTTCCATTAATTCAGAAATTCTATCTAAGCATTCATCTACAAATTGTTGATCTGCTTTACTAATAGTTTTACCTTCATCTAACGCATCCAATAATTCATTAAGAATTTCGTTATTTTCCAGATTTTCAAGCTCTTTCATTGGATCTTGTTTTTTCACCTGTTTTATTACTGGAATTAATTGACCTTTTTCAGGTTTATAAATAAATTCAACAACCAACGGTACCTTTTTCTTACTACCTATTTTGGGATCTTTAATTTCATTTTGAATTTTATTCGCTTTTTCTTCAACCGCACTATGACGAGCTCCTGAAGCTAAACCTTTATGCTTGCGTTTTTTCTTATCTTCACGAGCTTTAGCATCCAATTCATAGCGTGTAAGCTTTTTACCTGGGCGTGCTTTTGTTATATCTATTTTTTTATCTGCTTTTCGAATTGGCATAATATCGGTAATTCGACGTGTTTTTTTCTTACGAGCCATAGGGTACCTTTCTTAAAATTTTTCGGATTGTATCACTAGTGCGTATTTTTCTCACTAATAAATATAAACTTTATCTAAACTGATTTTGTTAAAGTATAAACTTCTAAAAAACAAAAACCCCAGTCATCCAACTGGGGTTCTTATCTTTTATTCTACTCTGCTTTATTCTATTTATGTATTTGTAACCTGGCGGTGCCCTACTCTCACATGGGGATGCCCCACACTACCATCGGCATTACAGCGTTTCACTTCTGAGTTCGGTATGGTGTCAGGTGGTTCCACCGCACTATCGCCGCCAGGATAATTCTTTGATAACGTTTATTTCAAATTCTATCTATGTTCTTCATTGGCCACAAGCTGAACGTTTAGTTAATTTCTTTTCCTTTTACTCTGTTTTCCAAAAACACTTGAGCGTTGTATAGTTAAGCCTCTCGGGCAATTAGTACAGGTTAGCTCAATGACTCACATCACTTACACACCCTGCCTATCTACGTCTTAGTCTTAAACAACCCTTACACACTTGATGTGTGGGAGAACTCATCTCTTGGCAAGTTTCGTGCTTAGATGCTTTCAGCACTTATCTCTTCCGCACTTAGCTACCCGGCAATGCGTCTGGCGACACAACCGGAACACCAGTGGTGCGTCCACTCCGGTCCTCTCGTACTAGGAGCAGCCCCAACCAATTCTCCAACGCCCACGGCAGATAGGGACCGAACTGTCTCACGACGTTCTAAACCCAGCTCGCGTACCACTTTAAATGGCGAACAGCCATACCCTTGGGACCTACTTCAGCCCCAGGATGTGATGAGCCGACATCGAGGTGCCAAACACCGCCGTCGATATGAACTCTTGGGCGGTATCAGCCTGTTATCCCCGGAGTACCTTTTATCCGTTGAGCGATGGCCCTTCCATTCAGAACCACCGGATCACTATGACCTACTTTCGTACCTGCTCGACTTGTCTGTCTCGCAGTTAAGCTTGCTTATACCATTGCACTAACCTCACGATGTCCGACCGTGATTAGCAAACCTTCGTGCTCCTCCGTTACTCTTTGGGAGGAGACCGCCCCAGTCAAACTACCCACCAGACACTGTCCGAGACCACGTTTCGTAATCTTCGTTAGAACATCAAACGTTAAAGGGTGGTATTTCAAGGACGACTCCAACAATACTGGCGTATCATCTTCATAGTCTCCCACCTATCCTACACATCAAAATTCAATGTTCAGTGTCAAGCTATAGTAAAGGTTCACGGGGTCTTTCCGTCTAGCCGCGGGTACACCGCATCTTCACGGCGATTTCAATTTCACTGAGTCTCGGGTGGAGACAGCCTGGCCATCATTATGCCATTCGTGCAGGTCGGAACTTACCCGACAAGGAATTTCGCTACCTTAGGACCGTTATAGTTACGGCCGCCGTTTACTGGGGCTTCGATCAGGAGCTTCTCTTTCGATTACACCATCAATTAACCTTCCAGCACCGGGCAGGCATCACACCCTATACGTCCACTTTCGTGTTTGCAGAGTGCTGTGTTTTTAATAAACAGTTGCAGCCAGCTGGTATCTTCGACCGGTTCAACCTTCAGGGGCTAGCCCTTACAATCTACGCCGGCGCACCTTCTCCCGAAGTTACGGTGCTATTTTGCCTAGTTCCTTCACCCGAGTTCTCTCAAGCGCCTGAGTATTCTCTACCTGACCACCTGTGTCGGTTTTCAGTACGGTTTAGTAAAGCCTGTCGCTTAGTGGCTTTTCCTGGAAGTGTGGTATCAGTTACTTCAGCTCCGTAGAGCCTCGTCATCATCTCTCAGTGTTAAGGAAGTCCGGATTTGCCTAAACTTCCCACCTACCAACTTAAACGCACATATCCAACAGTGCGATAACCTAACCTACTCCGTCCCCACATCGCAGCTTTACCAAGTACAGGAATATTAACCTGTTTCCCATCGACTACGCTTTTCAGCCTCGCCTTAGGGGCCGACTCACCCTGCCCCGATTAACGTTGGACAGGAACCCTTGGTCTTCCGGCGAACGGGTTTTTCACCCGTTTTATCGTTACTTATGTCAGCATTCGCACTTCTGATACGTCCAGCTAACCTCTCGATTAACCTTCATCCGCTTACAGAACGCTCCCCTACCCAACAGACGTATCACTAATAATCCTCACTCAAAGATGCCCGACTCAACGTTCGGGTTGCTTGAACAACATTTCATGTCGCTTCGCGTCATTCCATGTTGTTAATCGTAAGGCGTATTAGTGATACGCCTGATGCCGCAGCTTCGGTGCTATATTTCAGCCCCGTTACATCTTCCGCGCAGGCCGACTCGACTAGTGAGCTATTACGCTTTCTTTAAATGATGGCTGCTTCTAAGCCAACATCCTAGCTGTCTAAGCCTTCCCACTTCGTTTCCCACTTAATATAGACTTGGGGACCTTAGCTGGCGGTCTGGGTTGTTTCCCTCTCCACGACGGACGTTAGCACCCGCCGTGTGTCTCCTGAGTATCACTCTTTGGTATTCGTAGTTTGCATCGGGTTGGTAATCCGGGATGGACCCCTAGCCGAAACAGTGCTCTACCCCCAAAGGTGTCCGCTCAAGGCTCTACCTAAATAGATTTCGGGGAGAACCAGCTATCTCCCGGTTTGATTGGCCTTTCACCCCCAGCCACAAGTCATCCGCTAATTTTTCAACATTAGTCGGTTCGGTCCTCCAGTTAGTGTTACCCAACCTTCAACCTGCCCATGGCTAGATCACCGGGTTTCGGGTCTATACCTTGCAACTATTCGCCCAGTTAAGACTCGGTTTCCCTTCGGCTCCCCTATTCGGTTAACCTCGCTACAAAATATAAGTCGCTGACCCATTATACAAAAGGTACGCAGTCACCCTTTCAGGCTCCCACTGCTTGTACGTACAAGGTTTCAGGTTCTATTTCACTCCCCTCACCGGGGTTCTTTTCGCCTTTCCTTCACAGTACTGGTTCACTATCGGTCAATCAGGAGTATTTAGCCTTGGAGGATGGTCCCCCCATCTTCAAACAGGATATCACGTGTCCCGCCCTACTTATCGTTAGCTTAGTACCATGACCTGGACTTCGAGTACGGGGCTATCACCCTGTGTCGCTAAGCTTCCCAGCTTGTTCCTCTGTCTCTGTCATTATCACTAACAGGCTCCTTCGCGTTCGCTCGCCGCTACTAACGAAATCTCGGTTGATTTCTTTTCCTCGGGGTACTTAGATGTTTCAGTTCTCCCGGTTTGCCTCAACAAACTATGTATTCACTTGTTGATAGTAGATTCTTCATCTACTGGGTTTCCCCATTCGGATATCTTGGATTAAACGCCTCTTATCGACTCATCCAAGCTTTTCGCAGATTAGCACGTCCTTCTTCGCCTCTGATTGCCAAGGCATCCACCTTGTACGCTTAGTCACTTAACTATACAACCTCAAATGTTTTCAATCACTTTACGTTTTCACTTCAAAGTACGGTCAATTTGATGCGTATGTTCATTCAACTAAACACTTGATTGCTTTTGTTCAATCAAGATTTTATGCAAAACAGGTTTGCTTTCAGAGTTTCCTTCTCAGTTCCCTCTTTCACTTTCCTGCCTTGCCTACTCAGACTTTCTCTCGAAAATCTCTTGTTTTCAGCTTGTTTCCAATTTTTTAAAGAACAGTTGATAAAACTTTTCAGTTATCATCGTTAAATAAACTAAATGAATAAATTTACTTAACGATGATAAGTGGTGGAGATAAGCGGGATCGAACCGCTGACCTCCTGCGTGCAAGGCAGGCGCTCTCCCAGCTGAGCTATATCCCCATTTCATCATAATTTAATAACTAATCATTTATGTTTTAGTTATTATTTATTTACACTACACCTTTCGCTTCACTCACTCTCAGAGTGGTGGGTCTGAGTGGACTTGAACCACCGACCTCACCCTTATCAGGGGTGCGCTCTAACCACCTGAGCTACAGACCCAAGGGTAATGCTTTCTTCTGCTCATTTGTCTACAACTATCAGGCAATCTGTGTGAGCACTCGCTGTCTCTCGTCTTTGGTAAGGAGGTGATCCAACCGCAGGTTCCCCTACGGTTACCTTGTTACGACTTCACCCCAGTCATGAATCATACCGTGGTAAACGCCCTCCAAAAGGTTAAGCTATCTACTTCTGGTACAACCCACTCCCATGGTGTGACGGGCGGTGTGTACAAGGCCCGGGAACGTATTCACCGCGACATTCTGATTCGCGATTACTAGCGATTCCGACTTCATGGAGTCGAGTTGCAGACTCCAATCCGGACTTAGACGTACTTTCTGAGATTCGCTCCACCTCGCAGCTTCGCCACCCTCTGTATACGCCATTGTAGCACGTGTGTAGCCCTACTCGTAAGGGCCATGATGACTTGACGTCATCCCCACCTTCCTCCGGTTTATCACCGGCAGTCTCCTTTGAGTTCCCGACCGTATCGCTGGCAACAAAGGATAAGGGTTGCGCTCGTTGCGGGACTTAACCCAACATTTCACAACACGAGCTGACGACAGCCATGCAGCACCTGTCTCATGGTTCCCGAAGGCACTCTCATATCTCTACAAGATTCCATGGATGTCAAGAGTAGGTAAGGTTCTTCGCGTTGCATCGAATTAAACCACATGCTCCACCGCTTGTGCGGGCCCCCGTCAATTCATTTGAGTTTTAACCTTGCGGCCGTACTCCCCAGGCGGTCGATTTATCACGTTAGCTACGGGCACCAAGCTTTAAGCCCAATCCCCAAATCGACAGCGTTTACAGCGTGGACTACCAGGGTATCTAATCCTGTTTGCTCCCCACGCTTTCGCACATGAGCGTCAGTACATTCCCAAGGGGCTGCCTTCGCCTTCGGTATTCCTCCACATCTCTACGCATTTCACCGCTACACGTGGAATTCTACCCCTCCCTAAAGTACTCTAGTTACCCAGTCTGAAATGCAATTCCCAGGTTAAGCCCGGGGCTTTCACACCTCACTTAAATAACCGCCTGCGTGCCCTTTACGCCCAGTTATTCCGATTAACGCTCGCACCCTCCGTATTACCGCGGCTGCTGGCACGGAGTTAGCCGGTGCTTCTTCTGTATTTAACGTCAATGATGTGTACTATTAGCACACATCCCTTCCTCAATACCGAAAGAACTTTACAACCCGAAGGCCTTCTTCATTCACGCGGCATGGCTGCGTCAGGGTTCCCCCCATTGCGCAATATTCCCCACTGCTGCCTCCCGTAGGAGTCTGGACCGTGTCTCAGTTCCAGTGTGGCTGGCCATCCTCTCAGACCAGCTAGAGATCGCAGGCTTGGTAGGCCTTTACCCCACCAACTACCTAATCCCACTTGGGCTCATCTCATGGCATGCGGCCTTGCGGTCCCGCACTTTCATCTTCCGATACTACGCGGTATTAGCTACAGTTTCCCGTAGTTATCCCCCTCCATAAGCCAGATTCCCAAGCATTACTCACCCGTCCGCCACTCGTCAGCAAGAAAGCAAGCTTTCTCCTGCTACCGTTCGACTTGCATGTGTTAAGCCTGCCGCCAGCGTTCAATCTGAGCCATGATCAAACTCTTCAATTCAAGTTCAATCGCTCAATAAACTGCTTAGCTATAAATAAAACACTACTTAAAAAGTAATTATGAATTTTCAGTTAAGCACCTATTAAGACTTCAAAATTAAAAATAGTTTAAAACAAGTCAATCAACAAGTGCCCACACAGATTGTCTGATATATTGTTAAAGAGCAAAAAACAACGACGCACGTGGAAACTTAAAAAATTCACAACAGTGCGTCGTTGTGTGCGGTGCATTATAGGGATTTTCAAATCCCTTGCAAGTACTTTTTGCAAAAAATTATTTGAATGAACAAATTTTATTCGTCATCTAATTTTCTATAGCCTTTCAAGCCATTTTTTCTCAAAATTTCGTTTAATTTCTTTAATAAACGCTCTTTTTCCGATTGACTTAAAAATTGACTATTTTTATTTTGCAAAGCACATACTAACTTCCAATAAAAATCTAAAGTTGCTCCACTTCCGCTTTTCTTTAATTCCACCAATGCATTTTCTGCACCAATTTCTCTTAGCATAGCAACATCAGTAATGCCAGCTTTTATTAGCGCTCTTTCGTGCTTGATTGTTAAATTGGGTAAATCCTTTAATCTATTTAGCTTTCTTAAAGTGCGATCTAACTTCTGATTGCGAATTTGCTGAATAGAAAGAATAATCAACTTTCTACACAACATATTATTACGCATCACCTGATCTGAAAGTGCATAATATTGAGAAAGTACAAATCTCTTATTCAACTCATTTGTTGTAAACGGTTCACAGCCTAATTTACTTAATTGAATTGCAAGTTCATCCTCGCCACGTAGATAAAGTTTTTTATTCTGCCAAATGGCAAACATTGTCTCTTCCTTGTGAAACAAACCGTAACCTGTAAAAAGATTTTTAAAGGTAACATTTCCTACTAACTGATCTAATATAGAGCAAACATTATCTATATGCTCGTCTTTTATATTCATATAAATCTCCTATGAATAACAATTTTAAAGATGGTCAGTAGAAGTACTTCTGATTTGGTTTATACCATGAAGTTTTTAATCTGACTAAGAATAAATTTCAGATTTGTGAAGCTGATCGTAAATTTGAAATTTATTTTTATGTAAACAATTGGTTTCTATATAAATATACTATATTTAAAAATTTTCTTACCATTATGCTTTGTATATAATTTAACCTAAAATTTCAATTAACAAGCTTTTATCATAACCCCTCATTTTAAGGTTTAGATCTGCTTTTTTTGGAATACATATCCCATATTTTTCCAAATATGAATATTTTTCTTGACCTGTACATCAATACAGATATAATCACGAAAAACTTGAACATTCAAACAGGAATTCACTTATGGCGACTAAAGAAGAAAAACAAAAAGCACTAGCTGCAGCATTAGGACAAATCGAAAAACAATTTGGTAAAGGCTCAATTATGAAGTTAGGCGATACCAAAACGTTAGATGTAGAATCTATTTCTACAGGATCACTTGGCTTAGATGTTGCTCTAGGAATTGGTGGTTTACCTATGGGACGAATTGTAGAAATTTTCGGACCAGAATCATCTGGTAAAACCACATTAACTCTTTCCGTCATTGCCCAAGCGCAAAAAGCGGGAAAAACCTGTGCGTTTATTGACGCGGAACACGCACTTGATCCTATTTATGCAGCAAAACTTGGGGTAGATGTAAAAGAACTTTTTGTTTCTCAACCAGATAATGGTGAACAAGCACTTGAAATATGCGATGCATTAGTTCGCTCTGGCGCAATTGATGTAATCATTGTGGACTCCGTTGCCGCACTGACACCAAAAGCTGAAATTGAAGGGGATATGGGTGATTCCCATATGGGGCTACAAGCCCGTTTAATGTCACAAGCTTTACGTAAACTTACTGGCCAAATTAAAAATGCAAACTGTTTAGTTGTATTTATTAACCAAATCCGAATGAAAATAGGTGTGATGTTTGGTAACCCTGAAACCACCACTGGAGGTAATGCATTAAAATTCTATTCTTCAGTTCGCTTGGATATTCGTCGTACAGGTTCTGTAAAAGATGGCGAAAATATTATTGGAAATGAAACCCGCGTAAAAGTAGTAAAAAACAAACTAGCGGCACCATTCCGTCAAGTAGATTTCCAAATTCTTTATGGCGAAGGTATCTCAAAAACAGGGGAATTATTAGAACTTGGTGTAAAACACAAGCTTGTAGAGAAATCAGGTGCATGGTATGCCTATAATGGAGAAAAAATTGGCCAAGGTAAAACTAACTCAATGAAATGGCTCAATGAAAATCCAGAAAAAGCTGATGAATTAGAAACACGTTTACGCGCAGAATTAGTGGCTAATCCAGAACAAGCTTTAATGGCTGACATTGAACAATCTGAAAATAGTTCAGAATCAGAAAGTGATTTTGAATAAATCAAATCATCAACGCCAAAAGTGCGGTCATTTTTAACCGCACTTTATATCAACTCAATAAAAATAAAGGAATCATTCCTTGTCATCCCTTGCTTTTAATTACATAGTTAATCTTCTTTCTCGCAGAGAATATAGTGAATTCGAGCTCCGCAATAAAATGCAGGAAAAGAACTTTTCGGAAGAAGAAATTGATGATGCATTATCTTTATGCCAAGCAAAAAATTGGCAAAGTGATCGTCGTTTTTCAGAAAATTATCTAAATTCACGCGCACAAAAAGGTTATGGTGTAGGAAGAATCCGACAAGAATTACTCCAATTAAAAGGTGTGTCTTCTGATATTATTGATGAAGTTTTAATGGAATCAGAAATTGATTGGTATGAAATGGCTGAGAACTTGTTACGTAAAAAATTCCCAAATTACAACGAACAGCAAACGCCTAAAATGAAACAAAAAATTTGGCAATATATGCTATCACATGGATTTCGTAGCGATGAATTTGCTGATTTAATTGGGCAAAACCAAAGTGAATGGGATTAATGTAAAAGTTGAGAACAAATTTTATATATCCAAATGCCCAACACAGTCATAGCTAAACATCCGAATAAATGTATCATCAATACACAAAATCCATTTAACCACTTGTCATTAAAAAATAATTCCACAACTTCGGAAGAAAAAGAAGAAAATGTGGTTAGCGATCCTAAAAAACCAGTAATTAAAAATAACCGCCATTCAGCACTAATTTGTGGAAATTGCCAAAAAAGCCCAAGTAATACACCAATAATTAAACAACCAAGCAAATTAGCGATTAAGGTTCCGAAAGCAAATGAGGAAAATAAAGGATTAAATAGCAATCCTATAGCCCAACGCAATGACGCGCCTAATATTGCACCACAACTTATGAATAATAATGCCTGCATTAATAATCTAATCCAAATTGAGTTCGCAAATAACGAGCGACAGATTCTTCTTTATTTGAACCAATAACTTCTAACTCTGGACAAGCTTTTTTTAAACGAACATCTGCATCTTGCATGATACAGCCTTTACCAGACCAAGAAAGCATTTCTACATCATTCATTCCATCACCAAAAGCAATACAGTCCTTTAACTCATATTCTCGCGATTCGAGTAAATGTTTTAATGCATCGCCTTTTGAAACATTCTTATTCATTACTTCCAAACAAGCTAATGCAGAATAAACAATTGTCGTTACGTCACCAAACTTATCTCGTAAATAAGTTTCTACTTCAACTAAATCCTCAGGAGTTTTACCTATAAAAAAGACTTTTTCTGTCCCACGTCCATGATGTTTAGAGAAATCGACAACGTTATAATCAAATCCAGATTCTTTGTGGAACTGACGCATTGCAGGAATATCTTTATTAGTAAACCAACCTTCATCTTGATAGCTATTCATGCATACTTTGGAAGTATCAAATGGCGTTTTGTAAAGCTCGAGAACTAATTCTTCAGGCAAGCTGTTGCTATAAAGCAAATTACCCTGTAAATCCCGTACTCGAGCACCATTTGATGTAATCATAACCGCACGCTCCGCACCAATTTTTCCAAGAATGGATGACACATCAGTATGGTTACGCCCCGTTGCCAAAATGATATCCACGCCATTTTGCTCTAATGCTCTCAACGTATCAATGGTAAGATCACCGACTAAATGTTCAGGTGTTAAAAGGGTGCCATCTAAATCAGACACTATTGCTCGAAAAGGTAAATTCATAAAAACCTCAAAAAATAATTTGCGGTTATCATATCACTAAATATACAAATTGCCCTTGTCTAAGATCAATGTATAAAAAACCGTAATAAAAATAACCGCACTTTATTAAGGATTAAGGCATTAAATCAACTGATATATTTCCTTTCATTTGACAGCAGCACGCTAAAACATAACCTTGTTTAATTTCATCTTCTGTCAGCGGTCCGTTTGAACTCACTTCATAATCACCACTCACCACTAAAGTTTTACAAGAACCACAAATACCTTCTCTACAGGCGGCAATAATCGGTGCTTTATGCTCTTCCAAAGCAGCTAACAATGTTTTTCCAACAGGTACAGAAAAAGTTTGAGGTACTGGATTAGTAATAGAAAGCGTCACTTGTTTACTATTATCTAACATACAATTTTCTGCTGAAGAATGAAATTGCTCTAAAAAGAAACGCTCAGATGGGATACCAAGGGATTCTGTCATCGCACGTAAATCACGCATATAACTTTCTGGGCCACAAGTCAGCACTGTATAATCAGCTATATTGGATACAAGGTCAGATAACATTTGACAATTTAAACGTCCAGCTATAAAGCCATCATCCGCATCAACAGAAGCATTAATAAATAGTTTTAACTGTGGAAATTGTTCTTTCAGTAACGCCCATTCTCGTTTAAAAATAACATCTTTAGGCGAATGGACACTATAGAATACAACCACATCTACACCCGGTTTATTTTTTAATAACCAGCGAGTCATAGACATGATTGGCGTAACGCCACATCCACCAGCCACAAGCAAATATCGATCACTTACGATGCGGGTACAGGTAAATTTACCCATTGGATCGGATAGCCAAATTTGATCACCTTCTTTAATTTCGGATGTAATCCAATTAGAACCAACTCCATTTTTAATACGACGAACGGTTAAAGTAACAAAACGGCTCATTCCTGGCGTAGACGATAGCGTATAAGCTCGCACAATATTTGGTGTATTACGAACACTTACTAAAGCATACTGGCCAGGCTCATAAGGGTAAAAATCTTGTGCTATTAATTCAATTGTATAAACATCATCAGTTTCCTGATGAATAGAATGCACCTGCATTTCGTTATAACACAACGGATTTTGATTATTTGACATAGAATTTTCTCTTTGAAGATAGAAAAAAGTGCGGTGAATTTTTAAAATGTTTATAAAACTAATACTACAAATTAAAAAATCGACCGCACTTTTCTATGAAATGTTATTTAGCTAAAGCTTCTGCCATATCTTGTTCAGGTGTTGTCAAACCGCGCAAACCGAATTTTTCATTTAATAATGCCATCACATTATCATTTAAAAATGCTGGTGCAGTCGGCCCTGTATAGATATTTTTAACACCTAATGCCAATAAGGTAAGCAAAATAACAATAGCTTTTTGCTCAAACCAAGAAAGCACAAGTGTTAATGGCAATTCGTTAACGCCAATACCCAGTTTTTGTGAAAGATTTACAGCAAGCATTATCGCAGAATACGCATCATTACATTGCCCAACATCTAACAAGCGAGGTAACCCATCAATAGCGCCAAAATCTAATTTATTAAAACGATATTTACCACAACCTAAAGTTAAAATCGCACAATCTTCCGGTACTTGACGAGCAAAATCAGTGTAATAGCTACGTTCACCTTTGCTGCCATCACAACCGCCCACTAAGAAAACATGACGTAATTTTCCACCAGCCACAAGATTAATCACTGCATCTGAAGCATCTAATAAAGTTTGACGGCCAAACCCAACGGTAATTTTGTGTTCTAATTCATCATAAGGGAATCCTGCCATTTCTTGCGCTTTCGCGATAACTTGACTGAAATCACGATCTTCAATGTGCGTTACACCAGGCCAGCCCACAATACTACGGGTATAAATACGATCTGCATAATTACCAACATTAGGATCAATAATACAGTTAGAGGTCATAATTACAGGGCCAGGGAATTTAGCAAATTCTTTCTGCTGATTTTGCCAACCACTTCCATAGTTACCAACTAAATGGTTGTATTTTTTCAATTCTGGGTAACCATGCGCAGGTAACATTTCACCATGAGTATAAATATTGATCCCTGTTCCTTCCGTTTGTTCTAAAAGTGCTTTTAAATCTTTTAAATCATGACCAGAAATTAAAATACATTTTCCTGCTACAGGCTTCACATTTACCGTTGCTGGGACAGGATGACCAAATGCTTCTGTTTCACCCGCATCTAATAAACTCATTACTTGAAAATTCATATTACCGATGCCAAGCGCCTTTTCTAACAATTCATTTAGATCACTTGGATTCGTTCCTAGCCACGCCATAAACTCATGGAATTGACGATATACCTCATTATCAAATTTACCTAAAACATGGGCATGTTCCATGTAAGCAGCCGCACCTTTTAAACCGTATAAACAAAGCATACGCACGCCATGTACTTCTTCCCCAATCAAAGTGCGGTCAGAATTTAAGGCAAAATTCGCAGCTTGTTTTGTTAAATCAGAAATCGTTGCGGATTCAAGCTGTAAATGAGCCAATGGATGGTTTATATCAATACTTGGATTTAGCGTACGGCAGCGTTTCATTAAATTATCGCGATAAGCGATGGCTTGTTGCGCATATTCAACTATACGTTGAGAATCAAAGTTTACATTAGTCAAGGTAGAGAAAAATGCTTGTGCCGTAAAAGCATCAATTTCATTATCGATAATAGCTAAATCTCTCGCTTGAATAGCCCAAGCAGATAAGCTTTGCAGAGTTGCAACAAGGAGGTCTTGTAAATCAGAAGTTTCCGCAGTTTTACCGCACATTCCTTGAGAGTAACTACAACCGTTACCCACGGGGGTGCGCATTGTTTGTTCGCATTGTACGCAGTACATAATTAAGTCCTTTTGATTAGAATAGAAAGTTTCGTTATAAACCCGATAAAATCACTCAGATTTATAAAAAAAATGATAAAACCTTTTTTCTACTAGATACAAAAGGAAATTTAGATTAATTAGAATTTGTTTGATCTAGATTAAATTAATACCAATAACAAGTTAATCTATTTTTATTTGAAAGAACACAAATTCTAACAATACTAAAAACCACGCAATAAAATTTCATATATTGGCATTACCAGTTGAAAAACGATAACAAATTTCATTTTATCTCTCTTATAATGCAACTGTTCGAACAACAAGCAGTATCATCGAATGATGTATGTTTATTCCCCAATGGATAGTCAAAACACAAGGAGATTATTATGGCTTTCAATATGAAAAACAGACATTTACTCAGTCTTGTTCATCACACAGAACGTGAAATTAAATATCTCTTAGATCTCTCCCGAGATTTGAAACGAGCCAAATATGCAGGCACAGAACAACAAAAATTAAAAGGCAAAAATATCGCGCTCATCTTTGAAAAAACCTCCACCCGCACACGTTGTGCATTCGAAGTCGCCGCTCATGACCAAGGCGCTCAAGTCACCTACATCGACCCTAACTCCTCCCAAATTGGCCACAAAGAAAGTATGAAAGATACCGCTCGCGTATTAGGCAGAATGTATGATGGTATTGAATATCGTGGCTTTAAACAAAGTATCGTTCAAGAACTTGCTGATTATGCTGGTGTGCCAGTATTCAATGGTTTAACCGATGAATTCCACCCAACACAAATGCTTGCTGACGTACTTACCATGATAGAACATTGCGACAAACCATTAAGTGAAATTAGCTATGTATATATTGGGGATGCACGCAATAACATGGGTAATTCACTTTTATTAATTGGTGCAAAATTAGGTATGGATGTGCGGATTTGTGGACCTAAAGCATTATTACCAGAAGCAAGTCTTGTGGAAATGTGCGAAAAATTTGCGAAAGAAAGTGGCGCTCGTATTACTGTAACTGAAGATATCGACAAAGCGGTGAAAGGTGTAGATTTTGTCCATACTGATGTGTGGGTTTCAATGGGTGAACCATTAGAAAGCTGGGGCGAACGCATTAAATTATTACTTCCTTATCAAGTCACACCTGAATTAATGAAACGCACTGGTAATCCAAAAGTGAAATTTATGCACTGCTTACCTGCCTTCCATAACAGTGAAACCAAAGTTGGTCGTCAAATTGCTGAAAAATATCCTGAATTAGCTAATGGTATTGAAGTAACTGAAGACGTATTTGAATCTCCAATGAACATTGCATTTGAACAAGCAGAAAACCGTATGCACACAATTAAAGCGGTAATGGTTGCAAGTTTGGCATAAGGAGGACGTATGAGAATAGTGATTGCATTAGGCGGTAATGCGTTATTACGACGCGGAGAGCCGCTGACAGCCGAAAATCAACGACAAAATGTTCGCATTGCTTGTGAACAAATTGCTAAAGTTTGGCCAAACAATGAATTAGTGATAGCGCACGGTAATGGCCCACAAGTGGGTTTGCTCGCCTTACAAGGCGCTGCCTATACTGATGTACCAACCTATCCTTTAGATGTATTAGGTGCAGAATCAGTAGGAATGATTGGTTATATGATTCAACAAGAACTCGGTAATTTAGTTCCATTTGAAGTGCCATTTGCAACTTTATTATCTCAAGTAGAAGTTGATATCAACGACCCAGCTTTTAAAAATCCAACTAAACCAATTGGCCCTGTTTATACAAAAGAAGAAGCTGAACGTTTGGCAAAAGAAAAAAATTGGTCTATCGCACAAGATGGTGATAAATATCGTCGCGTTGTGCCAAGTCCATTGCCAAAACGTATTTTTGAAATTCGCCCGGTCAAATGGTTGCTTGAAAAAGGCAGTATCGTAATTTGTGCGGGGGGCGGTGGCATTCCGACCTATTATGATGAGCACCATAATTTACAAGGTGTTGAAGCTGTTATCGACAAAGATTTATGTTCAGCTTTACTTGCAGAAAATCTTGATGCGGATTTATTCATCATCGCAACTGACGTTTCTGCAACTTTCGTAGATTGGGGTAAACCAACTCAAAAAGCAATTTCAGTCGCATCACCTGAAGCTATTTCAGAACTTGGTTTCGCTGCAGGTTCCATGGGGCCGAAAGTACAAGCCGCGATCAACTTTGCGAAACAAACAGGAAAAGATGCAGTAATAGGCTCTTTATCTGATATTGTAGACATTGTGAAAGGAAAAGCTGGTACTCGTATTACGAAAAAAGCTGAAGGCATATCCTATTATGCCTAAATAATAAAAGAACGTTGAGAAATCATTCTCAAAGTAAAAAGTGCGGTCAGTTTAACCGATGTTTTTACCAACCGCACTTTAAACGTTAAACATAAGGAGCTCGCTATGGATGCGTCCAAAAAGAAGAAAACGTTTAATTTCCCATCAGCGTTTACAATTTTATTTGCAATCTTAATTCTCGCTGTTGGATTGACCTGGGTAATTCCATCCGGTTCATATTCAAAATTAACATATAATTCTACTGACAATGTTTTTGTAGTCAAAGCTTACGGCGTTGACGATAAAACTTATCCCGCCACAACTGACACTCTTGATAATCTCAATATCAAAATTAAACTCTCCAACTTCACCGAAGGTGTAATCAAAAAACCAATCGCTATTCCAGGCACCTATCAACGTGTAGAACAACACCACAAAGGCATTGAAGACATCACCAAAAGTATGGTGGAAGGAACTATCGAAGCCGTTGATGTCATGGTCTTTATCTTCGTATTGGGGGGTATGATTGGTGTTATTAACCGAACTGGTTCTTTTAATGCTGGGTTGATGGCTCTCGCGAAGAAAACCAAAGGTAATGAGTTTTTTATTGTATTCAGCGTATCCGTATTAATGGTGTTAGGCGGCACAACATGCGGTATTGAAGAAGAAGCTGTGGCATTCTATCCAATTCTGGTGCCAGTATTCTTGGCTCTGGGATATGATGCGATAGTCTGCGTAGGGGCTATATTCCTTGCTTCATCTATGGGAACGGCATTCTCTACAATTAACCCATTCTCCGTTGTTATCGCATCAAATGCAGCTGGTATTCAATTTACTGAAGGTATTGGTTTCCGTGCTCTAGGTTTAGTTTTAGGGGCAACTTGCGTAATCGCATATCTTTATTGGTACTGTAAAAAAATCAAAGCTGACCCAAGTTTTTCTTTCACTTATGACGATCGCGAAGAATTTCGCCAACGTTATATGAAGAACTTTGATCCAAATGCAACTATCGCATTCTCAGCTCGTCGCAAATTAATCTTAACGCTTTTCTGTATTGCATTCCCTATTATGATTTGGGGTGTAATGGTTGGCGGATGGTGGTTCCCTCAAATGGCTGCATCTTTCCTTGCCATTACTATCATCATTATGTTTATCAGTGGCTTGTCTGAAAAAGATATTGTGGAATCCTTCACAGAAGGTGCATCAGAATTAGTAGGTGTATCATTAATCATTGGTCTTGCTCGTGGCGTAAACTTAGTACTCGAACAAGGTATGATTTCTGACACTATCCTTGATTATATGTCTAATGTGGTTAGTGGTATGCCGGGTAGCGTATTCATCTTAGGCCAATTAGTCGTATTTATTTTCCTAGGTTTAATCGTACCGTCTTCTTCAGGTTTAGCCGTACTTTCAATGCCAATTATGGCGCCACTTGCTGACTCAGTGGGTATTCCACGCGATATCGTGGTTTCCGCTTACAACTGGGGACAATATGCAATGCTATTCTTGGCACCAACAGGATTAGTATTGGTGACACTCCAAATGTTGCATATTCCATTTGATAGATGGGTTAAATTCGTCATGCCAATGATTGGATGCTTATTGCTAATTGGTTCCATTTTATTGGTAGTACAAGTATCTTTATATAGTGTTTAACTAATTAGTCAAATTGCCGCCTAGATCACAGTTTTTCTAGGCGGTTTCTTTTATAATAAGTTATCTTTTTTGTTAGCATAAAAAGGATTTACTATGCTTAAAAAACACTTCGACAATATCGATACCCGTATTCTTAAAGCATTGCAACGCAATGGTCGATTACAAAATAATGAACTGGCTAACGAAATAGGTTTATCCAATTCAGCTTGTTTACGTCGAGTGAATAACTTAGAAGAAAGCGGCGTAATTGATAACTATGTAGCTTTATTAAATCCTAAAAAAGTAAACTGTAATCTCATCGTTTATGCATTAGGCTCTTTCTTTGAAGAAGACCCTGAATTAAAAGAGCGGTTTATTTTTGAAGTGAAATTAATCCCTCAAATTACCGAATGCCATTTTATGGCTGGTAGCTTTGATTTCTTATTGAAACTCAATGTATCCGATCTTGATCAATTTAATTACATCAAAAACACCTATCTCAATTCTAGGCTTGGCATTAAAACCTTAAAATCAGAAGTTACTCTAAAAACGGTCAAATCAACAACTGAGTTGCCTTTATAAAAAAACTCGTATTATTGATACGAGTTTTTATAACAATTAACAAACTTCAGCCTGTTCTAATATAACTTTTTGTAAAACTTTAATTCCTGCCTCTATATCTTTCCAATCAGTAAATTCAAGAGGGTTATGACTAATTCCCAAATGAGATGGAACAAAAATCATACCTGTTGGACAAAGTGTTGCCATATGCATTGCATCATGTCCTGCACCACTTGGCATTATTTCGTAAGAATAACCGAGGGAATGAGCGGTTTCAGCTATTTGGTTTACCATATTTTCAGATAATACTATTGGATTATCTTTTGAAATAAGTTGTAACTCAATTAATAATCCTCTTTTTTCTGAAACTTTACTAATTTCCTCTTGTAATAATTCAAATACTGAATCTCTAGCTTGTACATGTGTACCTCGAATATCTACTAATAATTCGCAATATCCTGGCACAACATTCATTACTCCTGGTTTAGCTGTAATATTACCTACAGTAGCTACTGTAGAATGTCCAGCTTGAATAGCCGCTTGCTCAATAGCAAGTGATAATTCAGCTCCTCCTAACAATGCATCATGACGATAATGCATTGCTGTTGCTCCTGAATGATCTGCTTGTCCTTTAATTTTAACAATTGCACGAATCGGAGCAGCAATACCTGTCACAACACCTATTGTTTTTCCTTCATTCTCTAAACGAGGGCCTTGTTCTATATGAAGTTCAAAAAAACATTTAAATTCCTTTGCATCACGTTTTGCTTGATTAACCAAATTAAAATTCATTCCTACTTCAGCCATAGCTTCTGATAAACCCTTTCCTTGTTTATCACGTAACGAACTTAATTTTTCTTGATTTACTATGCCGCACATAACTTTACTACCCAATGTAGCAAAATTAAATCTACTCGATTCTTCACAAGTAAAAATTATCAATTCTAAAGGATAACGAGTCTGAATATTCTGTTCACACAATTGCAAAAGAATTTCCAACCCAGCAACAGATCCCAAAGGACCATCAAATTTACCAGCATTCACAACTGTATCAATATGAGAACCGAATGCAACTACAGGTAAAAAATCTTCTTTACCTTCCTTACGAATAAAAAGATTTCCAATTGAATCTCGACGAATAGATAAATCATATTCTTTGCATAATTCAATAATCATATTATGGGCCTTTTCATCCTCCTCTGTAAAAGCTAAGCGAGTCAGCTCGTTTGGTACTGATGAAATAAAAGCCAGTTTTTCAATTAAATTTTGAACACGATTAAGATTAATTGACATAGTTTTCTCCTGATACGGTTTATTTTTTGATATTCGTCAAACAATAATAATTTTTCGTTGAAAATTAACCTTTTCTAAGCGTAATATCGGTATTGCTAAATCCCTCTAAAAAGGAGTAGAAAATGAAAAACATGTTACTGCTCAGTAGCTCAAAATACAAGAACACAGGTTATCTTGAACACACCATACCTTGGTTACAAAATTTCCTAACTGATTATCGTGGTAAAACAATTGCTTTTGTGCCTTATGCTGGGGTACGCCGCACTTTTGATGAATATGAAAAAACTGTGCAAAATGCACTTTCTGATTTAGGGATGAATATTGTTTCCGTTCATCATGGTAAACAACATCGAGATATCATTGAACAAGCAGATGTCATTGCTATTGGCGGCGGAAATACATTTTGTTTGTTAAAACAGCTTTATGAACACAATTTGATTGATATCATTCGTGAAAAAGTAAATAACGGTACGCCTTATTTTGGTTGGAGTGCTGGGGCCAATGTAGCGGGCGCATCTATTATGACAACTAATGATATGCCAATTACTTATCCTCCTTCATTTCAAGCATTACAACTTTTTCCTCATCAAATTAATCCGCACTTTATTTCAGGTAAAATGCAAGGCCACAATGGTGAAAGCCGAGAGGAACGTTTGGCAGAATTTTTACTCGTTAATCCAACTGCATTTGTATATGCCTTACCTGAAGGTTCTGCACTTCATATACAAAATGAAATGGCAACTGTGTTAGGTGAAAATCCTATTTTGTGCTTCAGTGAAAATATGGAATGTGGCACATTTGACATCAATACAACTTTTTCTTATTAACTTAAAGGGAACATATAATGGAATTATTTAAATCCATCGTTGCAGTGGTTGGCATTATTGCCACAATTTATTTTCTGATTAAAAAAGCCGAAACCCGAACCGTTTTGATTGGTGTCGGTTTAATAATGTCCATTCTGACGCTTAATCCAATGGGCGCATTAGATGCTTTTGCCAAAAGCATGACATCGGGCGGATTAATTATGGCTATCTGTTCCAGTATGGGTTTTGCTTATGTAATGAAATACACTCAATGTGATACTCATCTAGTGCATTTACTCACCAAACCATTAAGCGGATTAAAATTCTTCTTAATTCCGATTGCAACCGTCATCACCTTTTTCATCAATATTGCTATTCCTTCTGCTGCTGGTTGTGCAGCTGCGGTTGGAGCAACATTAATTCCTGTTTTAAAAAGTGCGGGTGTTCGACCAGCCACTGCTGGGGCAGCTATTTTAGCAGGGACTTTTGGATCAATGATGAGCCCGGGTTCTTCTCACTCTGCAATGATTAGTGAAATGTCGGGCTTAACTATCGCTCAAGTAAACCTTTCACATGCTCCATATAACATGATTGCAGGAGCAATAGGTGCGGTTGTTTTAACAATTCTTGCACTTGTTTTTAAAGATTATGGTGAACAACATCGCCAAGCTTATCTTGCAGAACAAAAAGAAAGTGAAATTAAAGTTGTTAAAGGCGTTAATGTACTTTATGCCCTTGCACCATTAATACCATTAGTTATTTTAGTGATTGGTGGAACGTCATTACAACAAGTACCGGGTCTTGAGTGGACTAAAATGGGTGTGCCTCAAGCGATGCTGATTGGTGCAATTTACGGCATTATCGTCACTCGTATTTCCCCAGTAAAAATCACTGAAGAATTTTTCAATGGTATGGGAAATTCTTATGCAAACGTACTTGGTATCATCATTGCAGCCAGCGTATTTGTAGCAGGATTAAAATCTACGGGCGCAGTGGATGCTGCAATTTCTTTCTTAAAAGAATCCAACGAATTTGTACGTTGGGGTGCAACAATTGGACCATTCTTAATGGGCTTAATTACAGGCTCTGGCGACGCTGCAGCGATTGCCTTTAACAGCGCTGTCACACCACATGCTGTAGAACTCGGCTACACTCATGTAAATCTTGGTATGGCAGCAGCGATTGCAGGTGCAATCGGTCGCACAGCTTCACCAATTGCAGGCGTAACCATTGTTTGTGCAGGACTTGCGATGGTAAACCCAGTAGAAATGGTAAAACGTACCGCACCAGGTATGATACTTGCTGTTTTATTCTTAGCATTATTTATGTTGTAAAAATAGTAAAAAATTGACCGCACTTTTTTTTAAGTGCGGTCTGTTTTTATAGACTTTTAAAGGAAGAAAAAAATGAACTTAGATTTAAATCAACTTGTTAAATGGCGTCGTGAATTTCATCGTTTTCCAGAAATTGGCTGGAGTGAATTTTGGACAACTTCTCGCATTGCGGATTACTTGGAAGACTTAGGTTGTTTTGAAATTTTTCTTGGCAAACAAATTATAAATCCAGACTTTGTTCGTGGACGAAAACAAACTGTAGTAGATAAAGGCTTAGCTAATGCAAAAACCTATGGAGCCAATGAAAAATGGCTCGAAAAAATGGAAGGATATACTGGTTGTGTGGCATTATTTGATTCAGGTAAACCAGGGAAAACTATTGCATTACGTTTTGACATAGACTGTGTGAATGTAACGGAAACTCGCTCACAAGAGCATATTCCAAATAAAGAAGGTTTTGCCTCAATTAACGATGGTTTTATGCATGCTTGTGGACATGATTCACACATTACAATAGGTTTAGGCGTAGCATTATGGATCGCTCAGAACAAAGATAAACTCACTGGAAAAGTAAAAATTGTATTTCAACCAGCAGAAGAAGGTGTTCGAGGTGCAGCAGCCATTGCACAAAGTGGCATAATTGATGATGCAGATTATTTTGCTTCTTCACATATTAGTTTTTGTGCGAATACAGGCACTGTTATTGCTAATCCAAGAAATTTTCTTTCCACTACAAAAATTGATATTCGCTACAAAGGTAAACCTGCACATGCAGGTGCTGCGCCCCATTTAGGTCGTAATGCTTTATTAGCTGCAGCGCATACTGTCACTCAACTTCATGGTATTGCACGCCATGGTGAAGGCATGACAAGAATTAATGTGGGAGTGCTAAAAGCGGGTGAAGGACGAAATGTCATTCCATCGTCTGCTGAATTACAATTAGAAGTGCGGGGAGAAAATAAAGCAATTAATGAATACATGACTGAACAAGTCATGCAAATAGCCAAAGGTATTTCCATAAGTTTTGATGTCGCATATGAAACTGAAATTGTAGGTGAAGCAGTGGATATGAATAACGATGTTGAACTTATAAAACTCATCGAAGAAATATCCCTTGAACAACCACAAATAAATAACGTAAATTCAGATTATGCTTTCAATGCAAGTGAAGATGCGACTATTTTAGGTAGACGTGTACAAGAACACGGAGGCAAAGCTATTTACTTCATTCTTGGTGCAGATCGCACAGCAGGTCATCATGAAGCTGAATTTGATTTTGATGAAAATCAATTGCTTACTGGGGTTAATATTTATACATCTTTAGTACAAAGATTATTAGCTTAATTAAATAAAAATATTTTTACTCCTTTCTTTTAAGAATCTCCTATTTTTCTTAGAATAAAGGCAATATCTACTCACCTTATAAGGAAAACTCAATGATTAATAGACGTCATTTTATTCAAATCGGTGCAAGCAGTATTCTTGCATTAAGTGCAAGCCGTTTTGCGACAGCAAAAGGTAAACATGATGTAGATTTACGTATTGTTGCTACTACTGACGTTCACAGTTTCTTAACAGACTTTGATTATTATAAAGACGCACCAACCGATAAATTCGGGTTTACTCGTGCGGCAAGCCTTATTCGTCAAGCACGTGCTGAAGTAAAAAATAGTGTATTAGTAGATAACGGTGACCTAATTCAAGGTAATCCAATTGCAGACTATCAAGCTGCACAAGGCTATAAAGAGGGTAAATCTAACCCTGCGGTCGATTGTTTAAATGCGATGAATTATGAAGTGGGTACATTAGGTAACCACGAATTTAACTATGGTCTCAATTATCTTGCAGATGCCATCAAACAAGCTAAATTCCCGATTGTGAATGCGAACGTAGTAAAAGCAGGAACAGAAGAACCTTATTTCACACCTTATGTCATTCAAGAAAAATCTGTGGTGGATAATAATGGCAAAACACATAAATTAAAAATCGGTTATATCGGTTTTGTACCGCCACAAATTATAGTTTGGGATAAAGCGAACCTTCAAGGCAAAGTGGAAACCCGTGATATTGTAAAAACAGCACAAAAATATGTCCCTGAAATGAAGAAAAAAGGGGCTGATATTATCGTTGCATTAGCTCACACTGGCCCGTCTGATGAACCATACAAAGAAGGTGCTGAAAACTCGGCATTCTATTTAGCGGATGTTCCACATATTGATGCGGTTATTTTTGGTCACTCACACCGTTTATTCCCAAATAAAGAATTTGCGAAATCACCAAATGCAGATATCGTAAATGGTACAGTAAAAGGTGTACCAGAAAGTATGGCTGGTTACTGGGCAAATAATATCAGCGTGGTAGATTTAGGATTAACAGAACACAAAGGCAAATGGATTGTTACCTCTGGAAAAGCGGTTCTTCGTCCAATTTATGATGTAGAAACCAAAAAAGCACTTGCAAAAAATGACCCAGAAATCACCGCTCTTTTAGCACCAGTTCACGAAGCAACACGTAAGTTTGTGTCTCAACCTATCGGCAAAGCTACAGACAATATGTATAGTTACCTTGCATTAGTGCAAGATGATCCAACCATTCAAATTGTAAACCAAGCACAAAAAGCATACGTTGAAAAAGTGGCATCCAGTGTGGCAGAAATGGCTGGTTTGCCTATTTTAAGTGCAGGTGCTCCATTTAAAGCGGGTGGTCGTAAAAATGACCCAACGGGCTATACCGAAGTAAATAAAGGTGAATTAACTTTCCGTAATGCGGCAGACTTATACCTTTATCCAAATACGCTAGTGGTTGTTAAAGCGACAGGCGAACAATTAAAAGAATGGTTAGAATGTAGTGCTGGTATGTTTAAACAAATTGACCCTACAAGTGATAAACCACAATCATTAATCGACTGGGAAGGTTTCCGCACTTATAACTTTGATGTGATTGATGGTGTCAATTATGAATACGATCTAACCAAACCAGCTCGTTACGATGGCGAATGTAAATTGATCAATCCAGAATCGCATCGTGTAGTGAACCTCACTTATCAAGGTAAACCAGTTGATCCAAAAGCAGAATTTTTGATTGCAACGAATAACTATCGTGCTTACGGCAATAAATTCCCAGGTACTGGTGATAAACATATTGTTTACGCTTCGCCAGATGAAAGCCGTCAAATTTTGGCTGATTATATTAAAGCAACCAGTGAGAAAGAGGGTTCAGTCAATCCAAATGCGGATAAAAACTGGCGTTTTGTGCCTATCACAGGTAACGATAAATTAGATGTCCGTTTTGAAACCTCACCAAGCGAACAAGCGGCGAAATTTATCGCTGAAAAAGCACAATATCCGATGAAACAGGTGGGTACTGACGAAATCGGTTTTGCAGTGTATCAAATTGATTTGTCGAAATAGTAGCTAGAAAAATAAAATGCCGCCTGAATATCAAAATTTAGGCGGCATTTTTTCTTCCTAAAGAGCGGTCAAATTTTTAGAGATTTTTACTTAGTTCGCAATCTATCTTCTTTATTTTATACTTTTCAACCCTTCTATTGCTTTACATTCCTCTTCATTATGTTCACTTTCGGTAACAATGGACTGTAAAAAAGCTTTAATTTCTAATAATTGAGATATTTTATTTTCCACTTGAATCAGTTGATTCAGTACTAATTGATCCGCCTGATAATGATCTTCCATACTGAATTTAATACGATTGAGTACCTTAATATTCTCTAAAGAGAAACCCAATGTCCGACATTTTTTGATAAAGTTTAATTGCTCTACGCTCTCTTCATTATAATATCGATAACCATTAACCAACCGCTTAGGTGGCTGCAATACTCCTTGCTTTTCATAGTATCGGATAGTTTCAATATTAGTATGTGTAGATTTACTTAATTCACTAATTTTCATTATTTCCTCAAGCAATTTTTTACTTTAATGAGAATGATCATCTAATAAGAAATGTGTATTTCTATCATACAATGATTTAACAGCTTGAAAAACTGTAGAAATACCGCTGTGTAATACAAAAATACTTAAGATACCACTAGCAACTACATCAACCCACTGCCAATTTAACCACCAAGCACTTATTCCTGCAATAATAGCAACAACCGAACCAAATAAATCTACTAAAACATGCAAATATGCTGCACGAATATTCAAATTATGGCGATTACTTTTTAGCATTATAAAAGCTACCAACAAATTAATCCCAAACCCTAGTAAAGCTACACCTAACATTGGCAAAGCGTCTATTTCTATCGGAGCCTGCCAACGTGTTACAGCCTCGATAAAAATCCAAATAGCAACCCAAATTAATGAAATTCCATTGATTAAAGCTAACCATTTTTGCCATTTTAGACTTAAAAATAATCCAATCCATGCTAAAAAAATAGATAAACTATCATTTGCCATATGCCCAGCATCAGCCATCAAAGTAAGGCTGTTAAACCAATATCCCCCTAGAAATTCAACAACCATATAAAAGGTAATAATTGCAAAACTAATGCCTAATAGCATTTTATTTTTAGAGATTTGACTATGAGGGCAAGATGCATGCTGCTGATATTCTTTAGGGGGATTATTTTGTACTGTAGAAATTTTTTTCATTTTGTTTCCTTTACTATTTGATTTGAAGGAAGCATAAAACCTGTAGTAACTACAAAGTCAAATCATAAAACGTACATTTAATAAAATTAATTGTTTAAAAAAACTAAATTATAGGGATTTCAATAAAAATTCATTTTTATCTGTGGATAACTCATAAATAATCTGTCATAAAACTGTTTTTACTCACTTGGTAACTTTGAGCAAAAATAAAATTGTTAATAACTTTCCATTTTACACACAAGATTTTTAAAGAAAATGATCGAATTTTCACAAGATTTTTGGATCCTATAACACCTGTTTCTATAAGGATCGAATAAGGTTACTCACAACAAAAAAGATCTTAATAGTAACAATAATAAGATCTTTATATATAAAAAGAGATCTTATTTACTAATACAAACGTGATTTTTCAAAGGATCAATAGATCCATTCTTTTTTTGTCAGGTGTTTTAAATTTCTGTAGAATAACGCCAATTTTTTGATCCGAATAAATAGAGATAGATATGTTTTACACTGAAACTTATGATGTGATTGTGATCGGTGGTGGTCATGCGGGTACAGAAGCCGCACTTGCACCAGCTCGAATGGGGTTAAAAACCCTTTTATTAACACATAATGTAGATACTTTAGGGCAAATGTCTTGTAACCCTGCAATTGGTGGGATCGGTAAAGGTCATTTAGTAAAAGAAGTAGATGCGATGGGCGGTTTAATGGCGCATGCTGCAGATAAAGCAGGGATCCAATTTCGTACTTTAAATAGCAGTAAAGGCCCAGCAGTACGTGCTACTCGAGCTCAAGCTGACAGAGTTTTATATCGTCAAGCTATTCGTACAGCATTAGAAAATCAACCTAATTTAGATATTTTCCAACAAGAAGCGACCGATATTCTGATTGAGCAAGATCGAGTTACAGGCGTTAGCACAAAAATGGGATTAACTTTTCGTGCTAAATCAGTGGTATTAACTGCAGGTACTTTCTTAGCCGGTAAGATCCACATAGGTTTGGAAAACTATGAAGGTGGTCGAGCAGGGGATCCTGCTTCTGTAAATCTTTCACATCGATTAAGAGATCTCGGATTACGTGTAGATCGTCTTAAAACAGGTACACCACCACGTATTGATGCGCGTACGATCAATTTCGATATATTGGCTAAACAACATGGTGATGCTGTTTTACCCGTGTTTTCTTTTATGGGATCTGTTTCTGATCACCCTCAACAAATTCCTTGTTATATCACCCACACCAATGAACAAACTCATGAAGTGATCCGTAATAACTTGGATCGCAGTCCAATGTATACCGGTGTAATTGAAGGTATCGGCCCTCGTTATTGTCCATCCATTGAAGATAAAGTGATGCGTTTTGCGGATCGTAATTCACATCAAATTTATTTGGAACCAGAAGGCTTAACCAGTAATGAAGTGTATCCAAACGGGATCTCTACTAGTTTGCCGTTTGACGTACAAATGGGCATTGTTAATTCCATGAAAGGGTTAGAAAATGCACGCATTGTGAAACCAGGTTATGCCATTGAATACGATTATTTTGATCCACGTGATTTAAAACCAACGTTAGAAACAAAAGCTATTTCAGGTTTATTCTTCGCAGGTCAAATTAATGGTACAACCGGTTATGAAGAAGCAGCGGCACAAGGTTTATTGGCGGGGATTAACGCAGGTCTTTATGTACAAGAGAAAGAGGCATGGTATCCACGTCGTGATCAATCTTATACAGGCGTATTAGTGGATGACCTTTGTACGCTTGGTACCAAAGAACCATATCGCGTATTTACTTCTCGTGCAGAATACCGTTTGTTATTACGTGAAGACAATGCAGACATTCGTTTAACACCAATTGCTCATGAATTAGGTTTGATTGATGAGGCTCGCTGGGCACGCTTTAATCAAAAAATGGAAAATATTGAACAGGAACGCCAACGCTTACGCAGTATTTGGTTGCATCCGCGTTCTGAATATTTAGAAGAAGCGAATAAAATGCTTGGTAGTCCACTTGTGCGTGAAGCCAGCGGTGAAGATTTATTACGCCGTCCAGAAATGACCTACGATATTTTGACTTCTTTAACGCCATATCAACCGGCAATGGAAGATAGAGAAGCCGTAGAACAAGTGGAAATTGCTATTAAGTATCAAGGCTATATTGAGCATCAACAAGAAGAAATTGAAAAACAAAAACGCCACGAAAATACAGCTATTCCAGCTAACTTTGATTACAGCAAAGTGTCTGGTTTATCTAATGAAGTACGTGCGAAGTTGGAACAGCATCGTCCAGTGTCTATTGGACAAGCTAGCCGTATTTCCGGTATTACGCCGGCAGCCATTTCCATTATTTTGGTGAATTTGAAAAAACAAGGTATGCTGAAGCGTGGGGAATAATGTTTTCTTAATTTAAATGTAAAAGTGCGGTGAATTTTCACCGCATTTTTTATAGACTAATTTAAAAAAATATAATTAATGGTCAAGAGCCTTTTTTACTGCTACATCCAATCCTGCTGTTGGGCGGCCAAGCAATTTCTCAAGGGTTTTATCTTCTGAAAATAATGCACCGTTTGACGCATCTACATCCCATTGTGCAATTAAGCCTGTAAAGCCTTCATCTAATCCTGCTTGCACAAGTGCTGCGGCATAATCTGCTGCAGGAATATCCACGTAAGGAATATCTTTACCTGTTTGTTTGCTGATTTCTGCTGCAAGATCAGCTAATGTCCAGCTGCTTGATCCAGCAAGCTCGTAAGTTTGGTTTTTATGACCTTCACCTAGTGCCACATTTACTGCAGCTTCAGCAAGTTCTGCACGAAGAGCGGATGAAATTTTTCCGTTTTTTGCTGAACCATAGAAAGCATTGTTTGCTAATGCAGCTGGAACTGATTCAGTGTAGTTTTCGGTGTACCAACCATTGCGTAAAATGGTGTAAGTAATGCCCGAAGCTTTTAATGCGGCTTCAGTTTCAACGTGCTCACCGGCAAGGGATTTCACTGTGTTGTCGTTGGTGGCACCGAGTAAGCTGGTGTAGATAATATGTTTCACGCCTGCTTTTTTCGCACTCTCAATCACATTATTGTGTTGTGCGAAACGTTGACCGATTTCGTTGCTTGATACTAAAATCAAGGTATCCACGCCTTGTAAAGCATCCTCCTGACCTTCGATTTTTGAGTAATCAAATTTGCGGGCTTCAACACCTGAAATTTTTTCTGGAGAGCGTACAAGCGCGATGACGTTTGCGTGTTTTGCTTTTAATAAGTCTAATGCGATTGCGCCAAATTGACCTGTTGCACCAGTAATTGCGATAGTTTTAGTTGTCATGATGTTTTCTTTCTTGTTAAGTTGAAATGATATTTGAACATTTGATTGTTCGCTTGATGTGGCGTATTATATTTCAATACTTACTTTTGAGAAGTACTTACATAAACGTAAGTTTTGGAATTTTTTAAAAATAAATTTTAACCTGTTGATTTTTAATGAATTAAAAATGGAAAAAAATTTAAATCGTGGGAATGTTCTGGCTTCAGCTTGCCCTTCTCGCCAAATTTTGCAGCATTTAACAAGCCGCTGGGGAGCATTGGTGTTGGTAAGTTTACATTCTGGCACCAAGCGTTTTAGTGAACTTCGTCGTGCGATTGATGGTGTTAGCGAACGTATGTTGACTAAAACCCTGCAGGAATTGGAAGCTGATGGGATGTTAATCCGTAAATCCTATAATACCGTGCCACCGCAAGTAGATTACACATTAACAGAATTTGGGGTAGAGGCATCTAATAAGATGTTTGAGTTGGTGGATTGGTTGGAAACAAATTTGACAGGAATTTTGGCTTCAACAAAAAAACATTAAGGAAATCTACCGCACTTTTAAGTAAAATAGCGTAATTTTCCAAAGAGACAATAAATATGAAAGCCAAATTAGTCAGTTTACTTGCGCAAGCAAATATAAAAATAAGTGATCAACAAATTCAGCAGCTTATTGATCTGGTCAATTTACTCAATAAATGGAATAAAGCTTATAATTTGACGTCAGTTCGTGATCCACAAGAAATGTTAGTCAAACATATTTTAGATAGTCTCGTTGTAAGTCCTTATTTACAGGGTGATCGTTTTATTGATGTTGGTACTGGCCCTGGTTTGCCTGGTTTACCTTTGGCAATTATTAATCCTTCCAAACAATTTGTCCTCCTTGATAGCTTAGGCAAGCGTATTAGTTTTATTCGAAATGCTATACGTGAGCTTAGACTAACTAATGTAATCCCTGTTTTAAGTCGAGTAGAAGAATACCAACCTGAAGATAAATTTGATGGTGTATTAAGTCGAGCTTTTGCTTCGTTAAAAGATATGACAGATTGGTGTCATCATTTACCAAAAGAAAATGGATATTTTTATGCATTAAAAGGTATTTATCAGGAAGATGAAATTAATGAATTGAATGAAAAATATACTATTCAAGAAGTGATTGAATTACATGTTCCAGAACTTATAGGTGAACGACATTTAATCGTTTTGCGTTAAATAGTTACAATTTTGTAAAAAATTTTCTAAAAGTGTGATTCAGTTAACGTTTTTCAGTGCTTTTTAAGTTGAATCTAATTTGATCAAATGTATAATTAGAACGTTTTAAGGTTTTAAAAATGTCGAGAATTATACAACAAGCGAAAGTTCAGTATCAAAAAGCTATTTTTATTGAAATAGTCATTATGCTGCTATTGGCTTGTTTTTTTGCTTTATGGCAAATGAAAAGTGCGCTTGATTTTTTATTCGGATTTCTTTCGGCATTAATTCCTTTCGGTGTTTTTGTGTATGTGGTTTTTTATAGAAAACAACATTTAGCCACAAAATTGACCGCACTTTATAAAGGAGAAGTAATAAAATTTGCTCTAACCATTGTTTTTATTAGTATTTCATTTAAATACTTTTCGGTTACAAATTTTATTATTTTTTTTAGTGGTTTTTTTATTGCATTAATGTTGAATAATTTAGCTCCATTTTTGCTCCGCCGAATTTGATTTTTATACTTGTACTAAGGGTTTATTATGTCTGGACAAACAACATCGGAATACATTAGCCACCATTTATCCTTTCTCAAAACAGGGGATGGATTTTGGAATGTTCATATAGATACGTTGTTCTTTTCTATTCTTGCTGCGGTTATTTTCCTATTTGTTTTTTCTCGAGTAGGGAAAAAAGCAACAACTGGCGTTCCAGGAAAAATGCAATGCTTAGTTGAAATTGTTGTGGAATGGGTTAATGGGATCGTGAAAGAAAATTTTCATGGTCCACGTAACGTAGTTGCGCCACTTGCATTAACCATTTTCTGTTGGGTATTCATCATGAATGCTATCGACTTAATTCCTGTTGATTTCTTACCTCAATTTGCAGGTTTGTTCGGTATTCATTATCTTCGTGCAGTGCCGACAGCAGATATTAGCGCAACTTTGGGTATGTCCATTTGTGTTTTCTTTTTAATTCTTTTCTACACAATAAAATCTAAAGAATTCAAAGGTTTAGTTAAAGAATATACGCTTCATCCATTCAACCATTGGGCGTTTATTCCTGTTAACTTTATTCTTGAAACGGTGACTTTATTGGCTAAACCAATTTCACTTGCTTTCCGTTTATTCGGTAACATGTATGCAGGGGAATTGATCTTTATTCTTATCGCTGTAATGTATTCCGCTAATATAGCCATTGCAGCATTAGGGATTCCGTTACATCTTGCTTGGGCTATTTTCCATATTTTGGTGATTACCTTGCAGGCTTTCATCTTTATGATGTTGACGGTTGTTTATTTAAGTATTGCTTATAACAAAGCAGATCATTAATCATTTTTTATTAACCAGCTCTAGGGCTAAAACTTAACTTCTATTGGAGAAAATTATGGAAACTGTAATTACAGCTACAATCATCGGTGCATCAATTCTTCTTGCATTTGCTGCATTAGGTACTGCAATTGGCTTTGCTATTCTAGGTGGTAAATTCTTAGAATCATCAGCACGCCAACCAGAATTAGCATCTAGCTTACAAACTAAAATGTTTATCGTGGCTGGTCTTTTAGATGCGATTGCAATGATTGCTGTTGGTATTTCATTACTTTTCATTTTCGCAAACCCATTCATCGGTTTATTACACTAATCACCTTATTTGCTTATCAACGTAAAACAAGCATAGTAAGGAGGACGTTGTGAATTTAAATGCAACATTGATTGGTCAACTTATCGCATTCGCACTTTTCGTGTGGTTTTGCATGAAGTTTGTTTGGCCACCAATTATTAATGCGATTGAAACACGTCAAAGCCAAATTGCGAACGCTTTAGCTTCAGCTGAAGCAGCTAAAAAAGAGCAAGCAGATACGAAAAATCTTGTTGAACAAGAACTTTCAGCTGCAAAAGTACAAGCTCAAGACATTTTAGATGCTGCGAATAAACGTCGCAATGAAGTATTAGACGAAGTGAAGGCAGAAGCCGAAGAACTAAAAGCAAAAATTATTGCTCAAGGTTATGCAGAAGTAGAAGCAGAACGTAAACGTGTTCAAGAAGAATTACGTCTTAAAGTGGCTTCATTGGCAGTGGCTGGTGCTGAGAAAATTGTGGGTCGTTCTATTGATGAAGCGGCAAACAATGACATTATTGATAAATTAGTTGCAGAGTTATAAGAGGCTTAGCTTATGTCAGAATTAACTACAATAGCTCGCCCTTATGCAAAAGCTGCATTCGACTTTGCCATTGAACAAAGTGCGGTCGAAAAATGGACTGAAATGTTAGGTTTTGCTGCTGCCGTAGCTGAAGATGAAACGGTAAAAGCTTACTTAAGTAGTTCTCTTTCTGCACAGAAATTAGCTGATACAGTAATTTCTATTTGTGGCGAACAATTGGATCAATATGGGCAAAATCTTATTCGGTTAATGGCTGAAAATAAGCGTTTGAGTGCTATTCCTGCGGTGTTTGAAGAATTTAAACATCACGTAGAGGAACACCAAGCTATTGCAGAAGTTGAAGTAACATCTGCGCAACCATTGAATGCAACACAAATCGAAAAAATTGCAGCTGCAATGGAAAAAAGATTAGCTCGCAAAGTGAAATTAAATTGCAACGTGGATAACGCACTTATTGCTGGTGTGATTATTCGTACTGAAGACTTTGTGATTGACGGAAGTAGCCGTGGGCAACTTACTCGTCTCGCAAACGAGTTGCAATTATAAGAGGAATACAAGATGCAACTAAATTCAACTGAAATTAGTGAATTGATTAAAAAACGCATCGCTCAATTCGACGTGGTCAGTGAAGCGCGTAATACAGGGACAATTGTTTCTGTTAGCGATGGTATTATTCGCATCCACGGTTTAAGCGATGTGATGCAAGGTGAAATGATCGCCTTACCAGGTAATCGTTATGCGATGGCACTTAACCTTGAACGCGATTCTGTTGGTGCTGTAGTTATGGGACCTTACGCAGATTTAGCGGAAGGTATGGAAGTTCAATGTACAGGTCGTATTCTTGAAGTACCAGTTGGTCGTGGTTTATTAGGTCGTGTAGTTAATACGCTTGGTCAACCAATCGATGGTAAAGGAGAAATTGAAAATGATGGTTTCTCACCTGTAGAAGTGATTGCGCCAGGTGTTATCGATCGTCGTTCTGTTGATCAACCTGTTCAAACTGGTTATAAAGCGGTTGACTCAATGGTGCCAATCGGCCGTGGTCAACGTGAATTAATCATTGGTGACCGTCAAACTGGTAAAACTGCGTTAGCAATTGACGCTATTATTAACCAACGTAATTCTGGTATTAAATGTATCTATGTTGCGATTGGTCAAAAAGCCTCTACTATCGCAAACGTCGTACGTAAATTAGAAGAACATGGTGCGCTTTCAAATACTATCGTGGTAGCTGCATCAGCATCTGAATCAGCAGCGTTACAATATTTAGCACCTTATGCTGGTTGTGCGATGGGTGAATATTTCCGTGATCGCGGTGAAGATGCGTTAATTGTTTATGATGATTTATCAAAACAAGCCGTAGCTTATCGTCAAATTTCATTATTATTACGCCGTCCACCAGGTCGTGAAGCCTATCCAGGTGATGTATTCTATTTACATTCTCGTTTACTAGAACGTGCTTCTCGTGTAAACGAAGATTACGTAGAAAAATTTACTAAAGGTGAAGTGAAAGGAAAAACTGGTTCTTTAACCGCACTTCCTATTATTGAAACCCAAGCTGGTGACGTTTCTGCGTTTGTTCCAACCAACGTAATTTCTATTACTGATGGTCAGATCTTCTTAGAATCTAACTTGTTTAACTCAGGTATTCGTCCTGCGGTAAACCCAGGTATTTCGGTATCTCGTGTAGGTGGTTCAGCGCAAACTAAAGTTATTAAGAAATTAGCGGGTGGTATTCGTACCGCGCTAGCTCAATATCGTGAATTAGCAGCATTTGCACAGTTTGCATCAGATCTTGATGATGCGACTCGTAAGCAACTTTCTCACGGTGAAAAAGTAACTGAATTATTAAAACAAAAACAATTTGCTCCATTATCTGTTGCAGAACAAGCGGTTGTATTGTTTGCTGTTGAATTTGGTTATTTGGATGACGTGGAATTATCAAAAATTGCAAGTTTTGAGACCGCACTTTTAGATTATTCTAACCGTAATCACGCTGAGTTTATGCAAGAGCTTACTAAAACCGGTAACTATAATGACGAAATCAAAGATACATTAAAAGGTATTTTAGATAGTTTTAAAGCTAATAGTGCTTGGTAGTAACGGAGAGATAAGATGGCAGGTGCAAAAGAGATAAAAACCAAAATTGCCAGTGTACAAAGTACACAAAAAATTACTAAGGCAATGGAAATGGTGGCGACCTCGAAAATGCGTAAAACGCAGGATCGTATGGCTGCATCTCGTCCGTATTCTGAAACTATCCGTAACGTTATTAGTCATGTGTCTAAAGCAAGTGTCGGTTATAAACATCCGTTCTTAGTTGAGCGTGAAGTGAAGAAAATCGGTATCTTGGTTATTTCAACAGATCGTGGTATGTGTGGTGGTTTAAATGTTAATTTATTCAAAACCACACTTAACCAAATCAAAAATTGGAAAGAACAAAATATTTCTACAGATTTGGGCTTAATAGGTTCAAAAGGAATTAGTTTTTTCCGTTCCTTTGGATTTAATATCAAAGGTCAACTTTCTGGTTTAGGCGATACGCCCGCTCTAGAAGAATTAATTGGTGTCGCAAATACAATGTTTGATGCTTATCGTAATGGTGAAATTGATGCAGTTTATATTGCATACAATAAATTTGTTAATACGATGTCGCAAAAACCTGTTGTACAACAATTAGTTCCTTTACCAGAATCTAAAGACGATCATTTAAATGAAAGACAACAGACTTGGGATTATCTTTATGAACCAGAACCAAAAGTACTATTAGATAGTCTTTTAGTTCGTTATTTAGAATCTCAAATTTATCAAGCGGTTGTAGATAATTTAGCTTCAGAACAAGCGGCTCGAATGGTAGCAATGAAAGCAGCAACTGATAATGCAGGTAATTTAATTAATGATCTGCGGTTGGTGTATAACAAAGCTCGTCAAGCAAGTATCACAAATGAATTGAATGAAATCGTAGCCGGTGCGGCAGCGATTTAAGAAAAGAGGAACGGTAATGTCAGCAGGAAAAATTGTACAAATCATCGGTGCGGTGATTGACGTTGAATTTCCACAAGATGCAGTGCCAAAAGTTTACGATGCATTAAAAGTTGAATCAGGTTTAACACTTGAAGTGCAACAACAATTAGGTGGCGGTGTGGTACGTTGTATCGCATTAGGTGCTTCTGACGGTTTAAAACGTGGTTTAAAAGTAGAAAACACGAATGATCCGATTCAAGTACCGGTAGGTACAAAAACCCTTGGTCGTATTATGAATGTATTGGGTGAACCAATTGACGAACAAGGTCCAATCGGTGAAGAAGAGCGTTGGGCTATCCACCGTTCTGCACCAAGCTATGAAGAACAATCAAACAGTACGGAATTATTAGAAACTGGTATCAAAGTTATCGACTTAATTTGTCCATTTGCTAAAGGTGGTAAAGTTGGTCTATTCGGTGGTGCTGGTGTAGGTAAAACCGTTAACATGATGGAATTAATCCGTAATATCGCGATCGAGCACTCAGGTTATTCTGTATTTGCGGGTGTAGGTGAACGTACTCGTGAGGGTAACGACTTCTATCATGAAATGAAAGATTCTAACGTATTAGATAAAGTATCTTTGGTTTATGGTCAGATGAATGAGCCACCAGGTAACCGTTTACGTGTTGCGTTAACCGGTTTAACCATGGCAGAAAAATTCCGTGATGAAGGTCGTGATGTATTATTCTTCGTGGATAACATCTATCGTTATACCCTTGCTGGTACTGAAGTATCTGCGTTATTAGGTCGTATGCCATCAGCGGTAGGTTACCAACCAACCTTAGCTGAAGAAATGGGTGTATTACAAGAACGTATTACTTCAACCAAAACAGGTTCTATAACCTCTGTACAAGCGGTATACGTACCTGCGGATGACTTAACTGACCCATCTCCAGCAACAACTTTCGCACACTTAGACTCAACAGTTGTATTAAGTCGTCAAATTGCATCTTTAGGTATCTACCCAGCGGTTGACCCATTAGATTCAACTTCACGTCAGTTAGACCCACTTGTTGTTGGTCAAGAACATTATGATATTGCTCGTGGTGTACAAGGTATTTTACAACGTTATAAAGAATTGAAAGATATTATCGCAATTCTTGGTATGGACGAATTATCTGAAGAAGATAAATTAGTGGTAGCACGTGCACGTAAAATTGAACGTTTCTTATCACAACCGTTCTTCGTTGCTGAAGTATTTAACGGTACTCCGGGTAAATATGTTCCATTAAAAGAAACCATTCGCGGCTTTAAAGGTATTTTAAGCGGTGATTACGACCATATCCCAGAACAAGCGTTCTATATGGTAGGTTCAATCGACGAAGCGCTAGAAAAAGCCAAAAATATGTAATCACTTCAAGTCATTTGAAGGAGAACAAAAATGGCGACATTTAATTTAACAATAGTAAGCGCAGAGCGAAAAATCTTTGAAGGTGAAGTAAAACAAATCCAAGCAACAGGTGTTGAGGGGGAATTAGGAATTCTCCCTGGACACACCCCATTGCTAACGGCAATTAAGCCTGGGATTGTTAAATTTACCCTTCAAGATGGAAATGAAGAAGTTATCTATGTTTCCGGTGGTTTTTTAGAGGTTCAACCAAATATTGTTACGGTACTAGCAGATGTTGCTATCCGTGGTAGTGAATTAGATGCTGATCGTATTAGCGAAGCAAAACGTAAAGCTGAAGAGAACATTGTATCTCATGCATCAGATGTAGATCATGATTTACTGGTTGCGAAACTTTCTAAAGAGTTAGCAAAACTTCGAGCTTATGAATTGACTGAAAAACTCTTGAAAACAAGACGATAATAAAAAAGTGCGGTGAATTTTCACCGCACTTTTTGTTTCTTTAAAGAAATTTTACATAGTTACTTCGCTTAAATTCAGGTTTAAATAATTCTTCTAGTTGCCCAAAATAGAGCAACAAATCTTGCTCTCCTGCTGCGTAAGGGGCGATTTCATAAACATCATAAATAAAATGTACACCTCTTGAATCTAAGTAAATATTGTTCGATAAATTAAAACTATCGGATCCAATAACAGGTTCATATTCCTTATTGCTATTATTATATTGTTCCCATAAAAGTGTTTTTACTTTCGGTAAATCTTTTTCATTAAATAAATCATTTAATGTCAAAATATGGCGTGTAGTTAGATCAATCGTGAAATAGCGATTACCTTCTATGCCGTGAGCACCACCTTCATAGTCATAAAAACTAATAGCAAAGGTTGCAAGTTTTTCTTTTTGTGCAATAAAATCTGTCCACATAGAATGAGAAATACCAAGAGATGGTGTTTCTTTTACTTCTTTTTTGTCTTCCTCAAAAGCAGTTTGATAGCGTGCTACAAATTGTTCGCGAGAAATATTTTTCATTTCTTCATTTTCAGTCAATTTTTTCCACAATAGATCATTAAGCCAATCAATATTAGTTTTTATTGTTGAAATTGAATACTCAATTTTGGTTTCTTCAGGTTGGTAATCTTCTTTCGATTTAGGATGTTTAATAATTTCAGATTGATTAAATATTTCATCATTTTCCACAAAAATTGCGGGGACTGTTTTTTCTATTTGCTCTTTTAATTTGGTATTTTCAGTACTGAGTTGTGCTACAGTTTGATTTAGTTGTTTTATTTTTGCTTCAGTATCTTTATCTTGGCAGCCTGCGAGTAATATGACAGAACTAATTAATGTAGCAACGAGCGTTTTTTTCATACTCTTTTCCTTTTTAAATCATAAATCAAAAACATTCTTATCGCGTAAAATATGGTCATTGCCTTTGCGACGTAAAAATCCCATTCGGTCGAAATATTCCATCAGTTGAACGGTAAGTTTGCGCCCGAAATTCAATTTATCACGTACTTCATTTACTGAAACTTTTCCTTTTTCTTCTGCGATTTGTTTGATGAGTCTTGCATAAGCATAGATGGTTTCAGTTAAGAAAAATCTATCTTTCACGATTGGCGTAAGGTAACCCAGTTTTCCCGCTTTATACATAAAATTACGCATAATTGATTCATCAATAGTGAGTGCATTTGCCATATCGCGCACCCAAATCGCTTGACCATTTGCTTTTTCAAACTCGTTTAATACATCTGTCCAACGTGATTTTTCTTCAGTATTAAATTGAATTTTATGCTCTGGTAGATGAATCCAGCCACGAGTTTGTTGTAATCGACCATCATCAAGCATTTCATCGATAAAATGATAAATTAGATTTTCTGGCTGATTCAATGTCGCCATTCGATATAATCTGGCTTTACTTACACCAAGTTGATCATTATGTTGCTCGTGATAAGTATCAAGTGCGGTTAAAATTTGCTGCGTTTTTTCTTGTACGTAATTAGTATTAAAACACCAATCTTGATAACGTACGGCGTCCCGCTCGGCGAGTGCTTTATCTAATTGTGAGGAAGTCAGTTGTTCCGTCCACATTAATTGGCGTGCTGTTGTCGCCTTATGTTGAAGGGTAAGAGCAATACGTTGCGAAGCATTCTCTGCCAATGCTAAATTGGCTAAGAAATTTAACCGCACTTCAGTACGTTTATGACGTTTTGGCGAGTTAATTTCCAATACTCGTGCGCCGGCAATTAAGGTTTTTGTATCGCCACTGCGTAAAATAAGTTTGTCTCCGAAAGCCAAGAATAATGGTGAATCTAATATGATTTCAGCCAAAGTGCGGTCATTTTTTGCAGCATTTTTTCCCTGTAGTAAGGTGAGCTTACCCGTAGTTCGACTTGCTCCGTGATAAATATGCACAGGTTGGCTTTCATTTAATGGTACTTCAGCCAAAATTTGTACACTGATGCGATCTGTTGGTGAGAGAGGTTCATCCTGCAATAACCAATCGCCTCGTTTCATTGGCGTGCGGTCTAAATCAGCATTTAAATTTAACGCTAAACGTTGCCCTGCAATACCTTGTTCGCTTGATGTATTTTGTGCGTGAATCGCTTTTACACGAACTTTCTGTCCATTGGAAAGGTAAATTTCATCGTTGGTTTTCACTGTTCCTGAAAAGGCTGTGCCTGTCACGACGGTACCCGCCCCTTTTACGCTGAATACTCGGTCTATTGCGTAGCGGAAAGGTTTCTGAGTATCAGCTAATTCAGGTAGATTAGCTAAGTAATGACGTAATTCACTGATGCCTTGCCCCGTTTCTGCAGAGGTAATGAAGTAGTTAGCATCGCGTAAAAAACTATAATTTTGTTTAATTGTTTGGATTAACGATTCAATTTGCTCTGAATTTGTACGATCTGCTTTTGTGATGACAACAATAATTTCGTGGAATTGAAGCTGGCGTAATATTGCTAAATGTTCTTTTGTTTGCGCTGCAACGCCTTCATCCGCAGAGACAATTAACATTGCATAATGCACACCACCTAAACCTGCCAGCATATTTGATAAGAATTTTTCGTGTCCCGGCACATCAATAAAGCCAAGTACTTTGTTTTCTAAAGGCAGATAGGCATACCCCAAATCAATGGTCATTCCGCGTTTTTTTTCTTCTGGTAAATGCGCGGTACTTGTGCCAGTTAATGCTTTTAATAATGCTGTTTTGCCGTGATCAACGTGACCTGAAGTAACAATAATCATAGTTCATCCAATGTATTTAATAGTGTTTCAATATCCGCAAGGCTACGTAAATCTAGCCAAATTTTTCCGTTTTCCATTCGCCCAATAATAGGTTGAGAAAGTTGTTTAAAACGAGCTGAAAGTGCGGAAAGTTTTACGTTTGTTTTTTCTGCAATAGTAACAGCCACGGAAGGGATTCTTTCCATTGGTTGTGAGCCACTACCGATTTGTGCTTGGCTATCTTCAATTTGAATTTCAAATTGTGAATTTAAGCGAGATTCTAACCGCTCTTTGAGACGCATAGCATTTATTTTGAGTTGTTCTAATGGTTGCGTGAGTAAGCGCAGAGTTGGTAATTTTTCAGTTAATTTTTCAGGATTTAAATATAAACGTAATGTGGCTTCTAAGCCAGCTAAAATGACTTTATCGCAACGTAATGCACGCTTGAGTGGATGTGCTTGTAATTGTTCGATCCATTCTTTTTTACCCACTATAATGCCTGCTTGCACGCCACCAAGCAATTTATCGCCAGAGAAAGAGACCAAATCCACACCTTGTGCGACTTTTTCTTGCACGGTTGGTTCTTTTGGTAGGCCATATTGGCTTAAATTAACCAATGCACCACTGCCTAAATCGGTTACTACGGGTACATTCATTTCTTGGCCTAGTTCTGCGAGTTCTTCTTCTGAAATTGAAGAGGTAAAACCACAAATTTGATAATTGCTGCTATGCACTTTCATTAAAAAAGCCGTATTTTCAGTGATAGCATTACGATAATCTTTCAGGTGAGTACGATTAGTAGTGCCTACTTCCACTAAATTGCATCCAGCTTGTTCCATAATATCTGGAATACGAAATGCACCGCCGATTTCAATTAATTCGCCACGAGAAATTATTACTTCTTTGCCCTGAGCAAAGGTCGCTAACATTAACAATACCGCAGCAGCGTTGTTATTCACAATACAGGCTGCTTCCGCACCTGTGAGTTTGCATAATAATTCACTGATGTAATTATCGCGATGACTACGCTTACCTTCATCTAAATCATATTCAAGCGAAACATTTTTTTGCATCGCAGAAAGCGCTGCCTGTTGTGCTGCTTCAGACCAAAGTGCCCGCCCAAGATTTGTGTGCAACACCGTACCAGTCAGATTATGTACCGCTTTGATTTGTACTTGGTTTTGTTTTTGTAGGCGAGAATGAATTTCTACAAAAGTGCGGTCAGAATTAGAAAAATATTCAGGAAGTTGATTGTTTTTTTGAATAAATTGACGAGCTTGCGTTAATAATTCTCGACATATTGCTACGACTGCAGTGTGACCAAATTCGGTAATGAGTTGTAAGCCTTGAGGTGTCTTGAGAATTTTGTCAACGGAAGGAAGTTGTTGAAAAAGTGCGGTCATTTTTGAATCCGTTTAAAATAACGTTGAATTGCCGATTAATTTACGCTAAAGTAACTGCAATTTCAACTACGGAGGGGCGTCATCTCCGGTGAGGTGGCAGGATTTCAAATCCTGTTGAGGACGCCAGCGTTCTTGGGTGGGTTCGACTCCCATTCCCCTCCGCCAATTCTATATATTTCATTTTTATCATTTCTATTTTTTATAAAAATAAAAGCGGTCAAAACCGTTTTTAATTTTGACCGCCCTTTTCGATTAGTACTAGATTACTTTGCTGGAATGTCCGCTAATACTCTTGTCAATAAATCCCAATAGGTTTGCACCGTTGCAATTTCCACTTTCTCATCTGGTGAGTGAGCATTTCGAATTGTTGGTCCGATAGAAATCATTTCAATGTGTGGATAATGTTCTTTTAAAAGACCACATTCTAATCCTGCGTGAATGACTTTCACTACAGGTTGCTCGCCTAGCACTTCAGCATAATGTTTGCGAGTAACGTCTAAGATAGTAGAGTCATTTACTGGTTGCCAGCCAGGATAAGGCGCAGAAAACTCAACTTTTGCATTTGCTAAGATTGCAAGTGAGCTAAGCATTTCAGTTACGTAATATTTACCGCTTTCAATTAATGAACGAACTAAAATGGTGCTTTTTACAACATTACCTTCTGTTTTCAATACGCCAACGCTTAATGAGCTTTCTACAACATTTTTAACTACATCACTATTGCGGATTACGCCGTTTGGCAATACATTAAGTGCGTTAATAACCGTTTGAGTACTTTGTGCGGTGAATACGGTAGGGGCTTTTTCTGCTGCTTCTACGAAAAGTGTGAAATTAGGTTCTGCAATTGCTAATTCTTCTTTAAGAACAATCGCCAGATTTTCTACCGCACTTTCTATGGCTTTTACATCGCTATTAAAGGCTAATATAGCCACAGCTTCTCGAGGAATTGCATTACGAATTGAGCCACCACGAATTTCAGAGAGAGCAAAGTGCGGTTCATTTTGAGAGAGTTTTGCTAATACTCGTGCTAAGACTTTAATTGCATTTGCGCGCCCTGTATGGATATCGCCGCCAGAGTGACCGCCACGTAAACCTTTAAGGGTGATTTGTGCGCTGCGCTCAAACGTATTGGTTTCATATTGAACTGGAATTTCAAAGTTTGCGTTAATGCCGCCCGCGCAACCAATGTAAATTTCGCCAATTTCTTCGGTATCTGTATTGATTAAAATTTCAGATTGTAACCAGTTATGACGTAAGCCTTTTGCGCCATCCATGCCCGTTTCTTCTGTCATTGTTAAAAGCACTTCAAGAGGTGGATGAGCTAAATCATTGCTTTCTAGCACCGCTAACGTAGAGGCTAAACCGATACCATTGTCAGATCCTAGTGTTGTGCCTCGTGCTTTCACCCATTCCCCGTCAATATAAGGTTGAATAGGATCTTTGGTAAAATCATGTGAGTTGCCTTCATTAGCCTGAGGCACCATATCTAAGTGTGCTTGTAGAACAACAGGTGTGTGATTTTCCATTCCTTTCGTGGCGGGTTTACGAATGAGGACATTCCCCACTTCATCGCGTTCAACAAAAAAATTTTTTTCTTTCGCCCAATTTACAATAAAGTTAGCTAACGCATCTTCATGATGAGAAGGGTGAGGGATTGCACAGATTTGATCGAACCATTTCCACAGTAATGCTGGTTTAAGTGTTGTAATTTCAGACATAGTCACTCCTTTTTACTGAAAAATTTCATGAAATAATAGCATAAAACGCCATTTCGGGTTATCCTTACGCAATTTTTATTTATCGATAAATTTCTAAGGTGCAATTATGAGCGAAAAATATGTGGTGACTTGGGATATGTTCCAAATGCATGCCCGCAAATTATCTGAACGTTTACTTCCTGCTTCTCAATGGAAAGGTATTATTGCGGTGAGCCGTGGTGGTTTATTTCCAGCAGCTGTTTTGGCTCGTGAGTTAGGCCTTCGTCATATTGAGACTGTTTGTATCGCAAGCTATCACGATCATAACAATCAAGGTGAATTACAAGTTCTTCATGCAGCCCAAGTGCCAAATGGCGGCGAAGGATTTATCGTAGTAGATGATTTAGTTGATACGGGTAATACTGCGCGTGCGATTCGTCAAATGTACCCTAATGCAAAATTTGTGACGGTATTTGCAAAACCTGCAGGTGCGGAATTAGTGGATGATTACGTGATTGATATTCCACAAAATACTTGGATTGAGCAACCTTGGGATTTGGGTTTAACCTTTGTTCCACCTCTCTCTAGAAAATAATTTTTATACAGATACAGAATAAAAGAGCGGTCAAAATAAAAGAAGTTTTGACCGCTCTTTTGTATGAGAATTAATTTATAAATTATTCTTCATCTTCTTTTGCCCATTCTAATGAGCGTTTAACTGCTTTTTTCCAGCCTTTGTAGCGACGTTCGCGTTTTTCATTGTCGCTGTCTGGACTGAATGTGCGTTCTACTCGGGCTTTATCGCGAAGCTCGTCTAAATCTTTCCAGAAGCCTGTTGCTAAACCAGCAAGATAAGCTGCGCCTAGAGCAGTTACTTCTTTCACGACAGGGCGTTCAACATTTACATCTAAAATGTCAGCTTGGAATTGCATTAAGAAGTTATTGTTTGTCGCGCCACCATCTACACGGAGATATTGTAGGCGTTCACCCGAATCTGATTGCATAGCCTCTAAGACATCACGGGTTTGGTAAGCAATAGATTCTAAGGTTGCACGAACAATATGATTACGGTTTGCACCGCGAGAAAGACCAAAAATTGCACCGCGCGCATATGGATCCCAATATGGTGCACCTAAGCCCGTGAAAGCTGGAACAACATATACGCCATTACTATCAGTCACTTTTTGGGCAAAGTATTCAGAGTCAAAACTATCGTGAACAATTTTGAGTTCATCTCTGAGCCATTGGATTGATGCACCTGCGATAAATACAGAGCCTTCTAAGGCATATTCTGGTTCGCCTTTTGCATTACAAGCAATGGTTGTGAGAAGTCCATTTTTGGATGTAATGGCTTTGTTACCTGTGTGGAGCAACATAAAGCATCCTGTTCCATAAGTGTTTTTGGCTTGGCCTGCATGTACGCAAAGATGTCCGTAAAGAGCAGCTTGTTGATCACCTGCAATCCCTGCAACAGGAATACGAACACCGCCTTTACCACCGATATTGGTTTGGCCGTAAATTTCAGAAGAGTTGCGTACTTCAGGTAACATTGAACGTGGAATATTCAAGATTTCAAGCATCTTGTCGTCCCATTGTTTGGTATGAATGTTGAATAACATGGTACGAGATGCGTTGGTGTAATCGGTTACGTGCACTCGACCTTGAGTCAATTTCCATACAAGCCAAGTATCAACGGTACCAAATAATAATTCGCCTCGTTCTGCTTTTTCTCGAGCACCTTCAACGTTATCCAAAATCCATTTTACTTTTGTACCAGAGAAGTAAGGGTCAACCACTAATCCAGTGGTATTACGAATGTATTCTTCATGACCATCGGCTTTTAATTTATCGGTAATGTCTGCTGTTCGGCGACATTGCCATACGATAGCGTTGTAAACAGGTGTACCGGTTGCTTTTTCCCATACAATTGTGGTTTCACGTTGGTTGGTGATACCGATAGCAGCAATTTCATCAGATGTAATACCCGCTTTAGCAACGACTTCGTTTAAGGTTGAGCTTTGAGTTGCCCAAATTTCCATTGGATTATGTTCTACCCATCCAGCTCGAGGATAGATTTGGGTAAATTCACGTTGTGCAATTTCAACCACATTCGCATTATGATCTAATAATACTGCGCGAGAGCTTGTTGTGCCTTGGTCTAATGCAATGATGTATTTTTTGTCTGTCATAGTATTACTCCTTCAAATAATTATTCGCAGCCGCAATTACAAGGTAAATTGCCGCCAATTGCTTTTTTGTATAACCATGCACCAGCTAATGCGCCTAAAACAGGTACAATCATTGGAACGATAAAATAAGGGATTTCGCGTCCGCCAGTTAAAGCGAGTTCGCCCCAGCCTGCTAGGTAAGCAAAGAATTTTGGTCCGAAGTCACGTGCTGGATTCATGGCAAAACCTGTTAATGGGCCCATAGCACCACCGATAACCGCAATTAATACACCGATTAATAATGGGGCAAGCGGACCACGAGGCACACCGTTACCATCGTCAGTTAATGCCATAATTAATGCCATAAGAATTGCAGTAATCACAAATTCCACAGCAAAGGCTCCACCAATGCTTAAACTTGGATGAGGATAAGTGGAGAATGTACCCGCAAGGCTTAAACTTTCTTGTGTACCACGAACAATGTTGTGGGCTGTTTCATAATCGATAAAAACATTGCGGTATAAGCCATAAACTAATGCTGCAGCAAAGAATGCGCCGAGCATTTGTGAAATGATGTAAGGAATTACTTTTTTGCCATCAAAGCAAGCAAATTTCCAAAGGGCAATGGTTACTGCAGGGTTTAAATGTGCGCCAGATAAACCCGCTGTTGCATATACTGCAAGTGCAACGCCCATCCCCCACATAATGCTGATTTCCCACAAGCCAAAACTAGCGCCTGCTACTTTTAGTGCTGCAACGCAGCCCACACCAAAGAAAATCAATAAGGCTGTACCTAAAAACTCGCCAATACAGTTCGCTTTTAATGATTTATCCATAGATCACTCCTTAGAAGTGCGGTTGAAATGAAGAGTATTTTCCCTAAATAAAAGGGAAGAAGAATCTATTAAAAAAGAATACGGAGTGTTTTGAAATAGCCTCCTTATTTGAATTCTAGGTTAGAACACCTAGATTGATTATGATGTTACTCTGTTAGAGTAGAATTTTGGCTTCTACGATATAAAAACCTATTTAACCGTGGGTATGTTTACCCACGGTTATGAGGGATATTATTTTTTCCCTTTTAAGAATTCCACGCCAGTATCTGGGAAATCAGTAAATACGCCTGTTGCACCTGATTTATTCAATAATGCATCGTACATTTGATTTACATCTGTGAAGAATTCTGGCAATGCGTCTTTACGCACTGTGTATGGGTGAAGTTCAACTTTGTATTGAGCAAGCTCTTTTACTAATGGTGTGTATACAATGTTGCCTGGTTTAGATTGTTCTTTATCTACTAACATATACCAACCTGGACCAACACCATCAGCATATTTCACCACTTCTGCCATTGCACCTGGTTTAAACATCCAATCGTAATCGTAGTTTACCCATTTACCTTTCGCATCTTTTTCTTGCGTTTCTTTCCAATCTGTATAAGCCACTAATTGAACTAATTTCAAATCCATGCCCATTTTTGGAAGTAATTCAGTTTTGATACGTTTTAACTCATTAAAGTCGAAAGTTTGTAAGTAAACCATATCGGTTTTCTTATCATAGCCATATTTTTTCAACACTTTGAGCGTTTCAGCGGCAATATCTTTGCCATTTTGATGGTGGAACCAAGGTGCTTTGATTTCTGGATAAATACCTACTTTTTTGCCAGTAGATTTTTCCAAGCCTTGGATAAATTCAATTTCATCTTCAAAGGTGTGAATTCTGAAGTGTGATTTCCAAAGTGGGAAACGACCAGGATAAACTTGTGCTTGTTTGCCATCTTTGGTTTCAAAGTTTTCTGTCATTTCTAAACTTTGAATTTCTTTTAAGGTAAAGTCGATGACATAGTAACGACCATCTTTACGGTGACGATGTGGGAATTTTTTCGCTACATCAGTCAAGCCATCTAAAAAGTGATCGTGAATAACCACTAAACGACCATCTTTAGTCATTGCTAAATCTTGCTCTAAATAATCAGCGTGCTGTGCAAACGCAAGTGCTTTAGATTCTAAAGTATGCTCTGGTAAATAACCGCTAGCACCACGGTGAGCAATAATGATTTTGTCTGATTTCATTTGGGTGTTTGCCATGCTTGATGAATGGCTGCTACAACCTGCAAGTACGCCAGCTGCTAATAAAGAAAGCGCTAAGGTTTTAAGTTTCATAAGTATTTTCTCCTTAAGAGTGCGGTAAATTTTTATGGTTTTTTTAGATTTTAGTTACAAAAAAGGCGGCTAAGCAATTTGCCCGCCGCCTTTTTTAAGCTAATTATTTAGTACCGTAAGTATCGCCTAATTTCGCTTTGTGTTTTCCTTCTTCAACCATTACGATTAAGAGTAATAACACAGCTAATACGCCACCGCCGATCATTACATAGAAACCACCGTCCCATCCGTAATGTTGAGCAGCCCAACCGATAACTGCAGATGCAGAAACTGTACCGCCTAAGTAACCGAATAAACCAGTGAAACCTGCTGCAGTACCTGCTGCTTTTTTCGGTGCTAACTCAAGAGCATGTAAACCGATTAACATTACGGGACCATAGATTAAGAAACCGATTAAAGTCATTAAAATGAAGTCTGTTAATTGGTATGGGTTTTGATACCATGCGCTGTAGTTTGCTAATTCAGCTTCTGGTGTAGCTGGGTTCATCCAGTATGCAACAACCGCTGCAGTGGTTAAGATCATGAAGATGAAACCTGTTAAACCACGTTTACCTTTGAATACTTTATCTGATACCCAACCACATAATAATGTACCTGGAACCGCTGCTAATTCATAGATTGTGTATGCCCATGCGGTACCTTTGATGTTGAAGTGTTTTACTTCGCTCAAGTAAACCGGAGACCATTTTAATACGCCGTAGCGGATTAAATATACGAATACGTTAGCAATCGCGATGTACCATAACAATTTGTTTTTTAATACATAAGTTACGAAGATTTCTTTTGCAGTTAAATCGTTTTCGTAAGTTTTTTCGTTATAGTCATCTGGGTAGTCATTACGCCATTTTTCGATTGATGGTAAACCACAAGATTGTGGAGTATCACGCATGACGAAGTACACAGGAATTGCACAGATCATTGCTGCAATACCAGGGTAGTATAAAGATTGTTGCCAGATGTCTTTTGCTTGCGCTTCAATACCGTGGGTACTGAAGAAAATTGCACTAGCTAATAACACCATTGCACCAGGCATCATACCACCGATGTTATGCGCTGTATTCCAGATAGATACGATAGTACCGCGTTCTGATTTAGACCACCAGTGTACCATTGTACGGCCACATGGAGGCCAACCCATACCTTGGAACCAACCATTTAAGAAGATCATCGCCCACATGATAGCGATGCCTGAGGTTGCCCATGGGAATAGACCCATTAAGGTCATACATAAACCAGATAGTAATAAACCAAATGGTAGGAATACACGAGGGTTAGAACGGTCAGACATACCAGCCATTACGAATTTTGATAAACCGTAAGCAAGACCAGCTGCAGAACCGATTACACCAAGCTCAGCTTTTGTATAAAGACCAGCTTGAATTAAACCAGGTTGTGCTAAGTCAAAGTTTGCACGCACGAAATAGTATGCGGCATAACCAAAGAAGATACCTGCGAATACTTGCCAACGTAAGCGTTTATACGTGGAATCAATTTTTTCCGCCGGAAGTTCCGCAATATGCGGAGCGGGTTTAAATGGTCCAAACATAATTTTTTTCTCCAACTTTTAATTATGTGTAAGTTTTATTCACCCTTTATTAGACAGTAAGGGATGGGCGCATGATAAAAGAAAATAAAAAATAAGGAAGTAAAAAAAGTAAAAAATGTGAAGTGTTTCACAAAATTTTTACACCATTTGAGCGAATGCGAAAATTATCGTGATCGGTATCACAAAATTGTTTTCTTTTGCGCTCAAAATGTTGTTAATTTGGCCGCACTTCTCTACAATGCCTGTGATTTTTATATTACTTTTTTGTTAAATTTTGGGAATTGGGGGTAAACATGGGATTATCGCCTAGCATGTACAAAGATGTTGGAGATTTTTCGCCACTTAGTACCGATGTCATTATTATCGGTGGTGGCGCAACGGGTGCTGGTATTGCGCGTGACTGTGCACTTCGTGGCATTGATTGTATTTTATTGGAACGCAGAGACATCGCAACGGGTGCGACAGGACGCAACCACGGATTATTACACAGTGGTGCGCGTTATGCTGTGAACGACCAAGAATCTGCTGAAGAATGTATTAAAGAAAACCGCATTTTGCGCAAAATTGCGCGTCATTGCGTAGATGAAACGGAAGGCTTATTTATCACGTTGCCTGAAGATTCTCTCGACTATCAAAAAACCTTCCTTGAGAGCTGTGCAAAATCTGGAATTGATGCGCAAGCCATTGATCCTGATTTAGCTAAAATTATGGAGCCTTCTGTAAACCCAGATTTAGTGGGCGCTGTAGTTGTGCCAGATGGTTCGATTGACCCATTCCGTTTAACTGCCTCTAATATGATGGATGCAACAGAAAACGGCGCAAAAATGTTCACTTATTGCGAAGTAAAAAATTTGATTCGTGAAGGTGGAAAAGTGATTGGTGTGAATGTGTACGATCACAAAAATCGTAGAGAACGCCAATTTTTTGCACCACTTGTTGTGAATGCTGGTGGTATTTGGGGACAAGGGATTGCGGAATATGCCGATCTCAAAATCAAAATGTTCCCTGCGAAAGGCGCATTACTCGTAATGGGTCATCGCATTAATAAACTTGTCATTAACCGCTGCCGTAAACCTGCTGATGCGGATATTCTTGTTCCAGGCGATACAATTTGTGTGATTGGTACAACGTCAAGTCGTGTTCCTTATGATCAGATCGATAATATGCAAGTAACGCCAGAAGAAGTGGATATTCTTTTCCGTGAAGGTGAAAAACTTGCCCCTAGCTTGCGTCATACTCGCGTATTACGTGCTTATGCTGGGGTGCGTCCATTAGTTGCGAGTGATGATGATCCATCAGGTCGTAATGTGAGCCGTGGTATTGTGTTACTTGACCACGCAGAACGTGATGGCTTAGATGGCTTTATTACAATCACTGGCGGTAAGTTAATGACTTATCGTTTAATGGCTGAATGGGCGACCGACCTTGTTTGTAAAAAACTCAATAAAACGGCTCGTTGTGTAACAGCGGAGCAACCTCTACCTGGCTCTACTGAAAGTCGTCAAGAGACCAATCAAAAAGTCATTTCATTACCAAGTACTATTCGTTATTCTGCAGTGTATCGTCATGGTTCACGGGCTACTCGTTTGCTTGAAAAAGAACGTTTAGATCGTTCAATGGTTTGTGAATGTGAGGCTGTGACGGCAGGCGAAGTTCGCTATGCGATTGATGAACTGGGTGTAAATAACATTGTGGATTTACGTCGCCGTACTCGTGTTGGTATGGGTACTTGCCAAGCTGAGCTTTGTGCATGTCGTGCTGCTGGCTTAATGAACCGTTTTGAAGTGGCAACACCAACTCAATCAACTATTCAACTTTCTGCCTTTATGGAAGAACGCTGGAGAGGTATTGAGCCGATTGCTTGGGGTGAAGCTATTCGCGAAGCCGAATTTACATCTTGGATGTATGGTAGCGTATTAGGTTTAAATGATGTGAAACCGCTTGATGAACAAGCACAACAAGGGACGGATAGCAATGAATTTTGATGTAGCCATTATTGGCGGTGGTTTGGCGGGTTTAACCTGTGGCATCGCCCTTCAACAACGCGGCAAACGTTGCGTGATTATCAACAACGGTCAAGCAGCCATTGATTTTGCATCCGGCTCTTTAGATTTATTAAGCCGTATGCCATCAACTTCAAATGGAGAAGGTCGTGCGGTAGAAAATTTAAAAGAAAATATCACCGCACTTCGTAATGAATTACCTGCTCACCCTTATAGTTTATTGGGCGCAGAGAAAGTGCTTGCTAAAGCACAAGATTTTGAACGTTTAGCCAATGAATTAAATCTAGATTTAATTGGTTCTACGGAAAAGAACCATTGGCGTGTAACAGGCTTAGGCAGTTTACGTGGTGCGTGGCTTTCACCAAATAGTGTGCCAACCGTACAAGGCAAAGAAAGTTTTCCGCATAAACGTATTGCTGTGCTTGGTATCGAAGGTTATCACGATTTTCAACCGCAACTTTTAGCGGTAAATTTGGTGTTAAACCCACAATTTGAACATTGTGAGGTGACCAGTGGTTTCTTAAATATTCCACAATTAGACGAGCTTCGCAAAAATGCTCGTGAGTTCCGTAGTGTAAATATCTCTCAACTTCTAGAGCACAAACTTGCGTTCAATGATCTTGTTAAAGAAATCATTGAATCAGCGCAAGGCGCAGAAGCCGTATTTTTACCGGCTTGTTTTGGTTTAGAAAACCAAGAATTTATGACCGCACTTCGTGATGCAACTAAACTCGCATTATTTGAATTACCAACATTGCCACCATCATTACTCGGTATGCGTCAACGTATTCAATTACGCCGTAAATTTGAATCTCTTGACGGTTTAATGATTAACGGTGATAGTGCATTGAGTGCAACATTTGAAGGAAATCAAGTCCGTTGTATCAACACTCGCTTGCTCGAAGATGAAGAAATTACTGCAGATAATTTCGTACTCGCTTCAGGAAGTTTCTTCAGTAAAGGACTCATTTCTGAATTCGATAAAATTTATGAGCCAGTTTTTGAATCCGATATTATCGGTGTTGAAGGATTTAACGATAAAGATCGTTTCACTTGGACTGCTCATCGTTTTGCTCATCCACAACCTTATCAATCTGCTGGTGTGGCAATTAATGCTCAATGCCAAGTGCAAAAGAGCGGTCAATATTTAACGAATTTATATGCCGTCGGTAATGTGATTGGTGGGTTTAATGCGCTTGAGCTTGGTTGTGGTTCGGGTGTGGCTGTTGTAACTGCCTTGGCGGTTGCTGATGAAATCTTGGCGAAATAAGGGGGGAATAATATGGATAATAATATTCAACGACTCATTGATAGTGCAAAACAATCCCTTAATTCACCTGAAAGCCATAAATATATCGACGAAAGTTTTGAAAGCTGTATTAAATGTACGGCTTGTACCGCTGTTTGTCCGGTTTCACGTAACAATCCACTTTATCCCGGACCAAAACAATCTGGCCCAGATGGTGAGCGTTTACGCTTGAAATCGGCAGAACTTTACGATGAAGCACTTAAATATTGTACCAACTGTAAACGTTGTGAAGTGGCTTGCCCGTCAGATGTGAAAATCGGTGATTTAATTGTGCGTGCGCGTAATAATCACTTAGCGCAGTCTAAAAAACCGTTAATGAATAAATTGCGTGATGCGATTTTAAGTAACACTGATGTGATGGGGAAAATCAATACGCCATTAGCGCCGATTGTAAACACCATCACAAGCCTAAAAGCGACCAAATTTATGTTGGAAAAAACGCTTAAAATCAGTAAAGAACGTACTTTACCTAAATATGCGTTTGGTACGTTCCGTAGCTGGTATATGAAAAATGCGTTACAAGGCCAACAAAAATTTGAGCGTAAAGTCGCATATTATCATGGTTGTTATGTGAACTATAATAACCCGCAGCTTGGTAAAGAATTCCTTAAAGTGTTCAATGCGATGAACATTGGGGTGATGTTACTGGAAAAAGAAAAATGCTGTGGTTTACCATTAATGGTGAACGGTTTCCCTGAACGTGCCCGTAATATCGCACAGTTCAATACCGATTACATTGGAAAAATGGTAGATGAAAATGGACTAGATGTGATCAGTGAAGCATCAAGTTGTTCACTTAATCTGCGTGATGAATACCATCATATTTTAGGTATCGATAATGCTAAAGTCCGTCCGCATATTCATATGGTGACACCATTCTTATACCAACTTTTCAAAGAAGGTAAAACATTACCCTTGAAACCACTTAAACTTCGAGTGGCTTATCACACCGCTTGTCACGTAGATAAAGCAGGTTGGGCACCTTATACTTTGGAAGTATTGAAAAAAATTCCTGGTTTAGAAATCATTATGTTACCTAGCCAATGTTGTGGTATTGCTGGGACTTACGGTTTTAAATCAGAAAACTATGAGGTTTCACAATCTATTGGTAAAAACCTATTCGATAATATTAACGAAGGTGGGTTTGATTACGTCATATCTGAATGCCAAACCTGCAAATGGCAAATTGATATGTCATCCAATGTGACCTGTATTCACCCATTAACTTTACTCTGTATGTCGATGGATGCTTAATAATAAAAATGCACTTTGTAATTAAAGTGCATTTTTTATAAGTAGAAAAAAGTGCGGTAAATTTTATTTGTATCCAAAAAGCTAGACTAAACAAATCAACTATTGAGGTGAAGATTTTATTATGGATAAACATTACACAATCAAATTTAAAATAGGTTCTCCAACCAATTCTGAATAGGAAAATGAGAATCAGCAGATACTGCTAGTTTTTATAATAAATAAGATCAATGGTTCAAACCAAGGCTGGCGTATCAAATGGCGACTTATCGATGAATTCAACTGAAATTAAAAGGACTGAATTTGACATAATATCGTCATCAGTCCTTAATTAAATAGTCTAGGTTTGGGGGCAAATCAATTTACAGAATATTTGAAAATTTTTCTAACATTTCTTTTGGCCATACGCTTGATTGCACTTCACCGATATGTTTTTTACGAAGTAAAAGCATTGCTAAGCGAGATTGACCGATACCACCGCCGATAGTTAATGGTAATTTTCCGTTTAATAAATCTTGGTGCCAATCCATTTTTAAACGGTCTTCATCGCCCGTTAGGCCAACTTGTAAGCGTAATGCACTTTCATCTACGCGGATACCCATTGAGGAAAGTTCAAAGGCTTTACCTAATTGGTCGTTCCATACCAAAATATCGCCATTTAAGCCTTTATAGCCATTTTCAGATTCAGTTGTCCAGTCGTCATAGTCAGGCGCACGGCCATCATGAGGTTTTCCATCTGAAAGTTTGCCGCCAATCCCGATCAAGAATACTGCGCCGTATTCTTTACAAATTGCGTTTTCACGCTCTTTACTGCTTAAATCTGGATAGCTTTTTACTAAATCTTCACTATGCACAAAAGTAATGTGTTTTGGAAGAATAGAAGGAATATCAAAACGTGCCTCTACGGCTAATTCCGTTAAACGAATAGCACGATAAATAGAATTTACCGTTTCTTTTAAGTATGCAAAATTACGACGACCCTCAGGAATCACTTTTTCCCAGTCCCATTGATCCACATAAACAGAGTGCGTTGGATCAAGAGAATCTTCATCTGGTCGTAATGCTTTCATATGAACAAACAAGCCTTCGCCTTCTTTAAAGTTGAAGCGAGCAAGGGTGTGGCGTTTCCATTTTGCAAGAGAATGTACTACTTCAAATACGGCATTTGGAATACATTTCACGTTAACTTGAACGGCTTTTTCAATGCCAGATAAGTTATCTTGCATTCCGTTACCCACTTGGCTCAAAATTGGACCTTGCACTTCAATAATACCAAGTTGTTCAATAAGATTTTGCGTGAAAGTGTTCTTCACAAAGCTGATTTCTTGTTGTTGTAAAATAAATGTCTTTTTCATTTTGATAACCTTTTTTAATGAGGAATAATATTTTTGAGCATTATTCAATAAATTATGATTTTATTTCAAGTATTTTATTTACTTTCTTGTTCTGATTGAATAATATCTAATTCAGTGATGAAAAATTAAATAAAATCTAAAGGAGGTGATTTTATGCACAACATTGACAGTTTAGATCGGCAAATCTTACGTGTACTCACCAAAGATGCGAGAACTCCCTATGCCGAAATGGCTAAAAACTTTGGCGTCAGTCCGGGAACGATTCATGTGCGAGTAGAAAAAATGCGCCAATCGGGCATTATTGAAGGTACGAAGGTGATCATTGATGAGCGTAAATTAGGTTATGACGTATGCTGTTTTATCGGCATTATTCTAAAAAGCGCAAAAGATTATGAGAAAGTGATCAAAAAGCTAGAAAGTTTTGATGAAGTAGTTGAAGCCTATTATACAACGGGCAATTACTCCATTTTCTTAAAGGTGATGACACACACAATTGCAGAATTACATTCTGTTTTGGCGACCAAGATTCAGTTAATTGATGAAATTCAATCCACTGAAACCTTGATTTCAATGCAAAATCCAATTTTGCGAGATATTAAACCTTAAGAAAATAGAAAGTGCGGTGAAATTTTTATTCAAATTTATCCTGATGTTTAAATTTCAATAAATCTCTCCGCTCTTTTTTGTTTGGGCGACGATCTGGATGGGGCATGGAAAGCGAATTGTTTTTTCTTGCCCACGCGATTTCTTCTCTTTTTTTCACGCTACTTTCGGTTTCTTGATAGAGTAATTGTGCTTCTGGCGCACCTCGGCGTTGATCGCTTAAGGCGATAATTTTTATTTCTTTTTCTTCGTTTCCCTGGCGAAGTTTTAACATTGCGCCTACTTCCACAATTTTACTTACTTTCGCACGTTGATTGTTGTAATGCACTTTGCCACTTTCAATCATTGCTTTAGCAATGCTACGTGTTTTGTAGAATCGCGCAGCCCACAACCATTTATCTAATCTGACTTCTTTTTCTTCCATTTGTGAATTTCTCTTTTGCTATTTTGTGGTACAGTTTGTCCCAATCCTATCACAAAATAAAGGAAAACTTATGTTATCCGATTCATCCAAAAAATTACCTAAAATTCTTACCACACAAGTCGTTGCTAAGTCTCGTTTATTTGAAATTCAGTCTGTTGATTTGGCGTTTTCTAATGGGGAATTACGTACTTATGAGCGTTTCAAACCCGGTAATCAACAGGCTGTTATGATGGTTCCCATTGATGGGGATGATCTTTTATTGATTCGTGAGTATTCAGTTGGCACAGAACGTTATGAATTAGGATTTCCTAAAGGCGGCGTAGATAAAGATGAAGAACCGAAAGATGCAGCAAACCGTGAATTAAAGGAAGAATTGGGGCTGGGGGCCAATAAAATTGATTTCTTGCGTACGGTGATTACCAATCCAAGTTATATGCGTAGCGTTATGCATATTTTTGTTGCTCAGGATTTTTATCCTTGCCAGTTAGAAGGCGATGAGCCCGAACCATTAGAAATTGTTCGCTTTCCATTGTCAAAAATTGATGAATTACTTGCAGAACCCAATTTCAATGAAGCTAGAAATTTAACCGCACTTTATTCCTTGAAAGATTATTTAAGCCAAAAATAATGGGCTTAATTGAATATCGTTCTCTCATTTTCTCTTTTTTAAAAAGAGGAAAATCATGGTAGCCAGATGAACACAACCTGAGTTAGCCTTTTTCGCTTATCTATAAATAAAAAATCATTCAAATATTCCCCTTTTTATTAAATATTTTCTAACAAGCTCAAATTTCCCTTTAAAAAACTTGAAAAAATACTCGATTTTTGACAATGTTTAGGTGTTTTCTTTTTTTACTCGAGGAACATTTTTATGCATAACGAAAACTTAAAAGAATTGACCGTTCGAGGAATTATCCTCGGCGCATTGATTACAGTGATTTTCACTGCATCCAATGTGTATCTAGGTCTAAAAGTTGGGATGACATTCGCGTCATCTATTCCAGCGGCCGTCATTTCTATGGCTGTGCTCAAATTTTTCAAAGATTCCAGTATCCTTGAAAATAACATGGTGCAAACACAAGCATCTTCAGCGGGGACACTTTCTTCTGTGATCTTCGTCTTACCAGGCTTATTAATGATGGGCTACTGGCAAGACTTCCCGTTCTGGCAAACTATGTTGATTTGTGCTGCGGGTGGTACATTGGGCGTGTTATTCACCATTCCATTACGCCGTGCAATGGTGGTAAACAGTGATTTACCTTATCCTGAAGGTGTAGCTGCTGCAGAAATCTTAAAAGCAGGTAATCATGCAGATGGCGATAGCGGTGTGAAAGATATTGCTTACGGTGGTGTTTTAGCAGGATTAGTTGCATTTTTAACGAACGGTTTACGCGTGATGGCTGATGGTGCAAGCGCTTGGATTCAAACTGGTAAAGCGGCTTTCCAATTACCAATGGGCTTTTCACTTGCCTTACTTGGTGCGGGTTATTTAATTGGTATCGTAGGCGGTATTGCGATGTTAATCGGTGTTATTTTGACTTGGGGTGTGGCTGTGCCATATTTCACTATGTCAGGTGATATCGCGGCAGACGCAAGCTTAATTGATGCTGCAATGGTGGTTTGGAAAACGAAAGTGCGCTTTATTGGTGTAGGTACAATTGGTATTGCAGCGATTTGGACATTACTTATTTTAATGAAACCAATGATTGAAGGAATGGTACATTCTTTCCGTATGTTGAAAGGCGGGCAAGCTGAATCTGAGCACCGTGTTGATATCGACCTTTCTCCAAAAACAATGATTTATATCTTAATCGCGACAGTTGTGTTAATTGTTATTTCATTACACCACTTTATCGCGGCTGCACCGATTTCACCTGAGCTTTCCATTTTATTAGTGGTAGTCTGTACTTTCTTAGCTGTATTTATCGGCTTCTTTGTGGCAGCGGCTTCTGGTTATATGGCAGGTTTAGTGGGGTCATCTTCAAGCCCAATTTCTGGTATCGGGATTATTTCTGTTATCGTGATTTCATTGGTATTGGTGTCAATCGGTAATGCATCTGGTTTATTTGAAACCGTAGATGGTCAGAAATTTTTAACCGCACTTACACTCTTTACTGCGTCAATTGTATTAACCACCGCAACGATTTCTAACGATAACTTGCAAGATTTAAAAACGGGTTTATTAGTGGATGCGACGCCTTGGCGTCAACAAGTAGCCTTAATTATCGGCTGCTTTGTGGGTGCGCTTGTTATCGCGCCAGTATTAGAAATTTTATATCATGCGTATGGTTTCAGCGGTGCGTTACCACGTCCAGATATGGATCCTTCACAAGCCCTATCTGCACCTCAAGCAACATTAATGACCACCATTTCTCAAGGTATTTTCACAAATAAATTGGAATGGACTTATATTTTAACTGGTGTAGGTTTAGGTGCTGTGTTAATTACGATTGATGCATTCTTGAAAAAAGTCAGCAACAAAGTCTTTGGCTTGCCAGTTATTGCTGTGGGGATTGGTATTTATTTACCACCATCAATTAATATGCCTGTGATTGTCGGTGCATTCTTAGCGTGGATCATGACTCGTCATATTGCAAAACTTGGTAACAAAGAAGTGTCAGCTAAAGCAGAACGTTTCGGTACCCTTTTCTCTGCAGGTTTAATCGTAGGTGAAAGCTTAATGGGTGTGATTTTAGCATTCATTATTGCGGCTTCTGTTACCACCGGTGGTTCTGAAGCACCATTATCCTTAAATCTTGAAAACTGGGATGCTATTGGCGAGTGGTTGGGTTTAATCGTATTTATCGTGGGCATTGTGATTTTTGCATCTCGCGTATTACGTGCGAAAAAATCTGATTAATTCTTAAATTTATTTTAGAATAGGCTACCTTTTGGATAGCCTATTTTTTTATTATGAAATCTTATTTAAAAACACTTATTTTTTTCCCTCTGATTTTACAGGTAATCGTCACCGCACTTTTGATTTGGTTCGATGATGACTCAAGTGGCGTTATCGTTTCTTTTTCTAGTTATGCTCTCACGGCATTTCTTCTTGCCACCATTCCCGCATTTTTAACCGCACTTTTAGCTGCAAAATTCCGTTACACACGTTATAACATTGCTTCGATTGTATTCGTTTCATCGATCATTTCATTTGTTTACTGCAATATGGCATCTTATTTTTATTTGTTATTGCTCGGTGAACAAGAAACGTCCTTTTGGGGCTGGTTGACCGAAGGGGGATTATCCCTCGGCCTAATAAGCACATGCGGAATGGTATTTTATGCTCTGTTTGTGATGCCGTGGTTGCTACCAAAAACAAGAGAATAATTTTATGCTCACGCTAAACGAACACTTACTTAACCAAGTATTGCTAATTGCTTACCAAGCAGGTAAGCATTTGCAACAGTTTTATCAAAAACAGGTTCATGTTGAATTGAAAGAAGACAACACACCTGTGACGGAAGCGGATCTTTTTGTGAGCCAATTTTTAACAGAAAAATTGACCGCACTTTTCCCTAATGTCCCTGTTCTTTCGGAAGAAAATTGCCATATTTCCTTTAAAGAACGTAAAAATTGGAAAGAATATTGGTTGATTGATCCTCTTGATGGTACACAACAATTTATTAATCGTACCGATCAATTTTCTGTTTTGATAACCTTAGTTCGTAAAAATAAACCAGTGTTAAGCGTTATTCATGCGCCAGTTTTATCGACAACTTATTATGCAATGCGTGATTTCGGCACGTTTAAAAAACAACTCGATCAGGTAAAAAAACTTACTAAAAACACGACAAATTTTGACCGCCCTTTACGAATTGCGGTAGGTGCAACCACTTCACAAGAAAAAGTACGGTCGATTTTGCCGAAGGATTTTCCTTGTGAATTTGTTGTGGTTGGTTCAAGTAGCTTAAAAAGCGGTTTAGTGGCTGAAGGTGCAGTAGATTGTTATGTTCGTTTAGGACAAACTGGCGAATGGGATACCGCTGGCGCTGAAGTCCTACTGGGTGAAACTCATGGTGCTATTTTTGACTCTCATTTTGAGCCTTTAACCTATAACCAACGCGAAACCTTGATTAATCCGCATTTTGTTATGGTGGGCGATCAATCGCTCGATTGGCGTTCTATCTTTCAATTTAATTGATTGGTTCGATTGGTTTTTTTCTCTAGAATACGGCATTATTTTCGACATTACTCGGAATCTTATAAGGAATAATTATGCAAACTGATAATAACTGTATCGTCATTTTCGGCGCGTCTGGTGACTTAACTCACCGTAAACTCATTCCAGCTCTTTATAATCTCTATAAAATTGGACGTTTGAGTGAAAACTTTTCCGTTCTTGGTGTTGCACGTTCTGACTTGAACGATGAAACTTTCCGCGAAAAAATGCGTGAGGCGTTAATCCATAATGAAGAAACAACACCAGAAACCTTAGATGCTTTCTGTTCTCATCTTTATTACCAATCTGTGAATACTTCGGATGCTCAAGATTATGGCAAACTTGTTCCACGTTTAGACGAACTTCACGATAAATATCAAACCTGTGGTAACACGCTTTACTATATGTCCACTCCGCCAAGTCTTTATGGCGTGATTCCTGAGTGTTTGGCGGCACATGGTTTAAATACGGAAGAATATGGCTGGAAGCGTATTATTGTTGAAAAACCTTTTGGTTATGATGAAAAAACAGCACAAGCATTAGACGTACAAATCCACCGTTTCTTTGAAGAACATCAAATTTATCGTATCGACCATTATTTAGGTAAAGAAACCGTTCAAAACTTGCTCGTATTACGTTTCTCAAATGGTTGGTTTGAACCGCTTTGGAACCGAAATTTCATTGATTATGTAGAAATTACTGGTGCAGAATCTATTGGCGTGGAAGAGCGCGGTGGCTATTATGATGGTTCTGGTGCAATGCGAGATATGTTCCAAAACCATTTATTGCAAGTATTAGCGATGGTGGCAATGGAGCCGCCAGCAATTATTAATGCGAATTCAATGCGTGATGAAGTAGCAAAAGTGATGCATAGTTTGCGTCCATTAACTGCCGAAGATATGGAGCATAATCTCGTTTTAGGTCAATATACTGCGGCTGAAATTAACGGCAAAATGGAAAACGGCTATTTAGAAGAAAAAGGCGTGCCTGCAGATTCTCGCACTGAAACCTACATCGCATTGCGTTGTGAAATTGAAAACTGGCGTTGGGCTGGTGTGCCATTCTATGTTCGTACGGGTAAACGCTTACCAGCTCGCGTGACTGAAATTGTTATCCATTTTAAAACCACGCCACATCCTGTATTCAGCCAAAATGCACCAGAGAATAAATTGATTATTCGTATTCAACCTGATGAAGCGATTTCAATGCGTTTTGGTTTGAAAAAACCGGGTGCAGGTTTTGAAGCGAAAGAAGTATCAATGGATTTCCGTTATGCAGATTTGGCAGGCGCACAAGTATTAACCGCTTATGAACGCTTATTGTTGGATGCGATGAAAGGTGATGCAACCTTGTTTGCGCGTACCGATGCTGTGCATGCCGCATGGAAATTTGTGCAACCGATTTTAGATTACAAAGCGAATGGTGGTCGTATTCATGAATATGAAGCGGGTACTTGGGGCCCTGTTGCAGCTGATAAATTAATCGCAAAACAAGGCAAGGTTTGGCGTAAACCGACAGGTTTAATGAAGAAAAAAGTTTAATTCATCTAATGTAGGGGGGGGCTTTAGCCCACCTCTCTTAATATCGAACATAATAAATTGTGGGCTAAAGCCCACCTTACGGAAAATCAATGAACTCTATCAACTTCCCAACGGCTCAACACGCAGTCGATAAAATTGCACAAGAATTTGTGATTTATAGCCAATTAAATCATCCTGTACATATTTCCCTTTCTGGCGGTTCAACACCTAAGTTGTTATTTAAAACCTTAGCCAAAGCACCTTATGCAGAACAAATTAACTGGAAAAATCTACATTTTTGGTGGGGTGATGATCGTATGGTTCCACCAACCGATTCAGAAAGCAATTATGGAGAAGTGCAAAAACTCTTATTCGATCATATTCAAATTCCAGCAGAAAATATTCATCGAATTCGTGGTGAAAATGAACCGCACTTTGAGCTAAAACGTTTCGAAGAAGAATTAAGTGCGGTCATTCCAAACGGTGTTTTTGATTGGATCATTTTAGGCATGGGGATAGACGGTCATACCGCTTCTCTTTTCCCACATCAAACCAATTTTGATGATGAAAACCTTGCTGTCATTGCAAAACACCCTGAAAGCGGCCAAATCCGCATTTCTAAAACAGCCAAACTCATTGAACAAGCCAAACGCATTACCTATTTGGTTACCGGCGAAAGCAAAGCGGAAATCCTCAAAGAAATTCAAACGACTCCAGCTGAAAACCTTCCTTACCCAGCAGCAAAAATTAAAGCAAAAAATGGGGTGACGGAGTGGTATTTGGATAAGGCAGCGGCGGAGTTGCTATAACAAGTTTAGAATCAAATATCTCAGGCTTGCAAAATGATAGACTACAAAGTGAATGAACCGATTTCAGTTAAACAATTTATTGCACTGCTAAATAAAACAACGCTCGGGGCACGCCGTCCGTTAGAGGATGAAAAACGCGTCGCGGCGATGTTGCACCATGCAGATTTATTAGTTACTGCTTGGGATGGTGAACAATTAGTGGGCATAGCACGTTCCGTGACGGATTTTGCCTATTGCTGTTATTTATCTGATTTAGCGGTTGATGAACAATATCAAAAACAAGGTATTGGATTGCAATTGATTGAACACACTAAACAAGCCTTACATCCACAAGCTAAAATTGTGCTGTTATCAGCTCCACAAGCTGTAGATTATTATCCGCATATTGGATTTACACAGCATATGAGTGCGTGGACGAGGAGTTAATTTATTAGCATTGTACGGACTAAAATAAGATATAGATACATCAGATGCGGAGTTACTTTAATGTTAAATTTAGATAATAAAAAATTTATTGCTGTTGAAAACACCGCAAATGGTGAGGTCAGCAGCCAAACCGAATTTCATTACCATCAGCAAGGTAAAATGATTTGGGCAGAATATGGTGGCGGTGAAATTTTAAAAGGTTTTTTAATTGGAAAATGGATTAACGATACTCAAGTTCAATTTACGTATCAACATTTAAATCAATCACTAGAAAATCGTTTGGGGCGTTGCTGTACAACATTTTCTTTAGAAAAAAGTAAACTCGTCGGTCATGAAAAATGGCAGTGGCTAGACACGTTAGAGCAAGGCAGCTCTTTAATTAGAGAAATTTAAAAGAAGTTTTGCTATAGAATATCTGAAACAAGCTTCTTATACTTTACAATAAATACTAAATGATAGGTGCATCGGTACCTCACAAACAGGAGAAAACAATGTCAGTAAAAGGCGACATCGGTGTTATCGGCTTAGCCGTAATGGGGCAGAACCTCATTTTAAATATGAATGATCATGGCTTTAAAGTTGTGGCATATAACCGTACCACTTCAAAAGTGGATGAATTTTTACAAGGTGCAGCAAAGGGTACGAACATTATCGGCGCATACTCTTTAGAAGATTTAGCTGCTAAATTAGAAAAACCACGTAAAGTGATGTTAATGGTGCGCGCAGGTGATGTGGTGGATCAATTCATTGAAGCATTACTACCACATTTAGAAGAGGGCGATATTATTATTGATGGTGGTAACTCAAACTACCCAGATACAAATCGTCGTGTAAAAGCGTTAGCGGAAAAAGGCATTCGCTTTATTGGTTCGGGGGTTTCTGGTGGTGAAGAAGGTGCACGTCATGGACCATCTATCATGCCAGGCGGTAATCAAGAAGCATGGCAATATGTGAGACCAATCTTCCAAGCAATCTCCGCTAAAACCAAACAAGGCGAACCTTGCTGTGACTGGGTTGGCGGTGAAGGCGCTGGCCACTTTGTGAAAATGGTTCACAATGGTATCGAATATGGCGATATGCAATTAATCTGTGAAGCTTACCAATTCTTAAAAGAAGGTTTAGGCTTGAGCTATGACGAAATGCAAGCCATCTTCTCAGAATGGAAAAAAACTGAACTTGATAGTTATCTAATCGATATCACCACCGACATTCTTGGTTATAAAGATTCCGATGGTGAGCCATTAGTTGAAAAAATCTTAGATACCGCTGGTCAAAAAGGGACAGGTAAATGGACCGGTATCAACGCATTAGATTTCGGTATTCCATTAACCTTAATCACTGAATCCGTCTTTGCACGTTGTGTTTCTTCATTTAAAGATCAACGTATTGCAGCAAATCAATTATTCAATAAAACTGTTACTCCAGTTGAAGGTGATAAAAAAGTTTGGATTGAAGCAGTGCGTAAAGCATTATTGGCGTCAAAAATCATTTCTTACGCACAAGGTTTTATGCTGATTCGTGAAGCCTCTGAACAATTTGGTTGGGATATTAATTACGGTGCAACGGCATTATTATGGCGCGAAGGTTGTATTATTCGCAGTCGTTTCTTAGGTAACATTCGCGATGCGTACGAAGCGAACCCAGATTTAATCTTCTTAGGTTCAGATAGTTACTTCAAAGGTATTTTAGAAAACGCATTAAGTGACTGGCGTAAAGTGGTGGCAAAATCTATCGAAGTGGGTATTCCAATGCCTTGTATGGCATCTGCGATTACCTTCTTAGACGGCTATACTTCAGCTCGTTTACCAGCAAACTTATTGCAAGCACAACGTGACTACTTTGGCGCACATACTTATGAGCGTACTGATAAACCACGTGGTGAATTCTTCCATACTAACTGGACAGGTCGTGGTGGGAATACCGCTTCTACCACCTATGATGTGTAGTTAAAAATATCGATAAAAATTACCGCACTTTGAGATAGTAAAGTGCGGTATTTTTTTATTTCTTTTCTGTTTATATTTGGGAAATAAAAAACGGCGCTATTTCAGCACCGTTCTTTGTTATCGAATCACATTTTAAAGAATAACCTGAGAAAGACCTAAACCGATTAATAAGCAGAAAAGCATGCTCAATAAACCAGGAAGCATAAAGCTATGGTTTAAAATGTATTTACCGATTCTGGTTGTACCCGTGGTATCGAAGTCAAGAGACGCGATGATTGGGCCATAGTTAGGGATAAAGAAGTAACCATTTACAGCAACAAATACACCGATTAATACTGGTGCTGGGATACCTAATGCGATACCAAGTGGGAACAATGTTGCTACTGTTGCACCTTGGCTGTTTACTAATACTGAAAGTACAAATAGCGCGAAAGCAAATGCCCATGGTGCAGTTTCAACTAAGCCTTTCACCATTTCTTTTACTTCGGTCATGTGCGCTTGCATCAAGGTGTCACCTAACCATGCAATACCGAAGATTGCGATTACTGCACGCATACCTGCGTGGAACACAGAACCTTTAGTGATTTCAGTGCCATCTGGTTTACAAGTTAAGATGATTAACGCACCAATCGATAACATAATGATTTCGATAGTGTGTGCCATACCCATTGGTTTACCATCAAATACTGGACGTAAAGATGGAACCGCACCCATGATTACAACAAGTAATGAACCAAATAAGAATAAAGAAACAGAAATCTTAGCTGTTTTGCTCACTTCTACTTCTTTGACTGAAGTGGTAGAAGCAAAAATATCTGCATATTTTGGATCATTTAAACGACGTTGATATTCTGGATCATCTTTTAATTCTTTACCCATTTTGTTTACGAATAAACAAGCAATAAAAATACCTAAGATGGTTGAAGGAATAGTTACCATTAATACGTCGCCAAGATGAATGCCTTGAGGTTCAAGGTAAGCCACGACCGCTACAACAGCTGCCGCAATAGGGCTTGCTACGATAGCAAATTGTGATGCGATTACCGCCATTGACATTGGACGTTCTGGACGGATACCATTTTGACGGCTCACTTCAGCGATAACTGGTAATACAGAATATGCTACGTGACCAGTACCAGCTAAGAAAGTGAATAACCAAGTTACTGCTGGCGCGATAAAAGTAATATGTTTAGGATTACGACGTAAGATTTTCGTTGCGATTTTGATCATATAGTCTAAACCGCCAGCCGCTTGCATTGCCGCTGCTGCAGAAACTACAGCCATAATCATAAACATAACATCAATAGGTAAACCTGCTGGTTTTAGACCAAAGCCAAAAGAAAGAATAGCAAGGCCTAAACCACCAAATACACCTAACCCGATACCACCTACACGTGCACCCACAAAGATACACAATAATACGATGGCAAATTGTAGTAAGAACATTGCAGACATACTGCCCCCTAAGTTAATTAAAAAACATCTTTGTTTTATTTATTAAAACAGCGCTTAATATAGCAACAAATAGGTATCGATTCCATAACATGGATCAATAAATTGTGGTCAAAAGTGCGGTTATTTCTAGTTTAGTTATAGATGTATAATTCAAGGTATTTAACGTTCATAATAATTTTTTTGAAAGATAACCCAAGTGCGGTTATACTTGAGCCCTATTTTGACGTACTTAATCAGTAGAGAAAACAATGCAAGAATTTATCCCAATGGCAACAGAGTTTGCTCAAAAACATACTCTTTTAGCGGTTTCTTGGTTTGCGATTTTCGTGATGGTAATTTATACCTTCTATAAAGGCGCAACGAGTAAATTTAAAGTAATTACTCACAATGAGGTGATTCGTTTAATCAACGCGGATGAAGCTATTGTGGTGGATTTACGTAGTATTGAAGAATTTCAACGTGGTCATATCATTGATAGCATTAATTTACTTCCAAGCGAAATTAAAAATCAAAACATCGGTAAAATTGAACAACACAAAGAAAAAGCAATTGTGTTGGTAGATATTAACGGTGTTTCTGCACCAGCTTCAGCTACACTTTTAGCGAAACAAGGTTTTAATCGTGTGTTTGTGTTAAAAGAAGGCATTTCTGCATGGGCTGCGGCAAATTTACCTTTAGTTAAAAAACATAAATAAGGAATCGAAAATGTCAGAACAAAAACAAGACGTTGCAGCAACAGAAGAACAACAACCCGTTCTTCAAATTCAACGTATTTATGTAAAAGATGTGTCTTTTGAAGCACCAAATCTTCCACATATTTTCCAACAAGAATGGAAACCAAAACTTGGTTTTGATTTAAGCACCGAAACGACTCAAGTTGGTGATGACTTATATGAAGTGGTATTAAACATTTCTGTTGAAACTACACTTGAAGATAGTGGTGATGTCGCATTTATTTGTGAAGTAAAACAAGCGGGCGTATTCACTATTAGCGGTTTAGAAGATGTTCAAATGGCGCATTGTTTAACCTCTCAATGCCCAAATATGCTTTTCCCTTATGCGCGTGAATTAGTGTCTAACTTAGTAAATCGCGGCACGTTCCCTGCGTTGAATTTATCTCCAGTAAACTTTGATGCATTGTTTGTTGAATATATGAATCGCCAACAAGCAGAAAATGCAGAAGAAAAATCTGAAGAAGGTCAAACTAAACACTAATTAAGTGGTAAAACAAAAGGCAAGCTAGGAATCCTAACTTGCCTTTTTTGTTGTTAAAGTGCGGTCAATTAATAGCTTGAATTGATTAACACTTCTTCACCGTAGCCACCTAAAGTCGGCATCGGTTGATAAGTTGAGTTTGCTGCACGCATTAAACGAATACCACGGATACCCGCTTCTTTAGCCGCTAATACATCATCATCGCTGTCGCCATAGTGAATGGTAACTTTGTGCGCAATAATGCCTGGGGTTTTGTTGTATTTAGTTGTGCGTTCACGTCCGCCCATAAATTCAACAGGGTGCATATTTTTAATATCAAACGCTTTTTGTAATACAGGTGTTACACCATCCACGTTCCCTGCAGTACGACCTGTAATAAAATAAATTTGGTCTCCACGTTCTTGGTGCATTTTGATCAAATCAATGCCGATTTGTTTTGGAATTGAGTATTTGTCGCAACCTGCGTTAACTTCATTCCAGAAATCTTGGTTTTTCAAGTAGTCTTGTTTACCTGGAGAATATTTTTGTTGACCATAATGGAAACAAGGGCTGCTGAAAAGTACGGTATCATCAATATCAAAGCTGACATTAATTGGGCCTTTGCCTTCTAATTCTTTTTTGATTTGATCTACTGATATCCAGTGAATTGGTTGTTCTTGCAACATTTCACGTGCATTTGTACCTGATTGAGTATAAGGCTCAGTTTTTCCTGCCATAGCTGGAATTGCTGCTGCGGTTAATAAAGCTACGACAGATAGCTTAATCATATTTTTCATAAAAACTCCTAGTTGGATGGTCATTGAATGCTATGTATCATACACATTCTATGTTTTATATCAATTTAAAGCAAACGTTTGCTATCTTGAAGTATGATCAGGCTCACATTTTTTTATTATTTTTGGCGAATAAATCGGCAAAAGAGTATTTTCCCTTGAATTTTGTTAATTTACCGCCATATAACAAACAACTTTTCACTTTATAAAGGACAGAACAATGACAACGATTGTAAGCGTACGTCGTAATGGGCAAGTCGTCGTAGGCGGTGATGGACAAGTTTCTTTGGGCAATACCGTGATGAAAGGCAATGCACGAAAAGTGCGCCGTTTATATAATGGCAAAGTGATTGCTGGTTTTGCGGGTGGTACTGCAGATGCATTTACACTTTTCGAATTATTTGAACGTAAACTTGAAATGCACCAAGGGCACTTACTAAAAAGTGCGGTGGAATTAGCAAAAGATTGGCGTACAGATCGTGCACTCCGTAAGTTAGAAGCGATGCTAATTGTGGCGGATGAAAAAGAAAGTTTAATCATCACGGGTATTGGCGACGTGGTTCAACCAGAAGAAGATCAAATTTTAGCAATCGGATCGGGTGGTAACTATGCGTTGTCTGCAGCACGTGCATTGGTGGAAAATACTGAACTTTCTGCTCGTGAAATTGTTGAAAAATCTTTGAAAATTGCTGGTGATATTTGCGTGTTCACAAATACCAATTTCACCATTGAAGAATTACCGAATTAAGGAAAAAGCTATGTCTGAAATGACTCCTCGCGAAATAGTTTCTGAATTAGATCAACATATTATTGGTCAAGCCGATGCAAAGCGTGCAGTGGCAATTGCGCTACGTAACCGTTGGCGTCGTATGCAGCTTCAAGAACCTCTGCGTCACGAAGTAACTCCAAAAAATATTTTAATGATTGGACCAACTGGTGTGGGTAAAACTGAAATTGCTCGCCGTTTAGCCAAATTAGCTAACGCGCCATTTATTAAAGTAGAAGCAACGAAATTTACCGAAGTGGGTTATGTGGGGAAAGAGGTGGATTCCATTATTCGTGATTTAACGGATAGTGCGATGAAGCTTGTTCGCCAGCAGG